>JBDSFA010000149.1:0-10451 GCA_039919785.1 Dokdonella sp.
CCAATGCCGCCCATGCCGAACGCGAAGCCGAAGAACAGGCCTGCGATCACGCCGGTGCGTCCGGGCACGAGGTCCTGCGCGTAGACGATGATCGCGGAGAACGCCGAGGCGAGTACGAGGCCAATCACGATCGTAAGGAGGGTGGTCCAGAACAGATTCGCATGCGGCAGCAGCAGGGTGAACGGCAGCACGCCGAGGATTGAACCCCAGATCACGTATTTGCGCCCGATGCGATCGCCGATCGGGCCGCCGGCAAGCGTGCCCGCTGCAACCGCGCCAAGGAAAACGAACAGGTGCAGCTGTGCGCTTTGCGCGCTGAGCTGGAACTTCTCCATCAGGTAGAAGGTGTAGTAGCTCGACAGGCTGGCGAGATAGAAATACTTCGAGAAAATCAGCGCGCCGAGGATCGTCATCGTGATAACGATCGTGCGCCGCGGTAAACCCGGTGCACGCGCGATTGCATGTGCCGCGCGCTGCGCGGGTATGTGTTCGCGATACCAGCCACCGATGCGCCATAGCAGCGAGATGGCAAGTAGGGCGGCGATCGCGAACCAGGCAACGCTGGACTGTCCGCGCGGCATCACGATGAAGGCCGCAAGCAATGGTCCGCTGGCGGACCCTACGTTACCGCCGACCTGGAACAGCGATTGGGCCAGACCATGTCGGCCGCCCGATGCCATGCGTGCGACGCGTGACGACTCCGGATGAAATACCGACGATCCTGAGCCGACCAGCGCAGCGGCCACTAGCAGCATGGGGAAGCTTGTTGCGTGCGAAAGCAGCAGCAGCCCGCACAAGGTGAAGCCCATGCCTATGCTCAGCGAATACGGCATCGGTCGTTTGTCGGTATAGATGCCCACGAACGGCTGCAGCAGTGACGCGGTGATCTGGAAGGTCAGCGTGATCAGGCCGATCTGCCCGAAATCCAGCGCAAAGCTTTGCTTCAGCAAGGGATAAATGGCCGGCAGCAAGGACTGGATCATGTCGTTGAGCAGATGGCACACCGAGAGCATCGCGAGGATAGGAAACGCGGTGCGGGTGGTGGCCTGGAGCGTTGATTCAGCAGATGTCGGCGGAGTGACCGGCGCATCGGCAGGTGGCGATGAAGCGAGAGTGGTTTCAGACATGGGAGCATTAAACAATGACTCGGCGATGCCCGCACTATTGACAAGGTCCGCTTTCCTTGAGGCTGGGCCAGATGAGAAACGTGCATGCCAAGAAGACCGACACATTGCCCGGCGATAGCGTCGCGTCATTCAACGAATACCCGACTCATCGCGTTATCGCGGCTATCTTGAAACGACGTCACCGCGCAAGGCGGTCAACGACGGGTGTCGCGACCTCGCCCCAAGCCCGTGCACGTTCACGGGCAAATTCCGCTCCGAAAACGGACGCAGCTTCGCCGCTTGGAGAAGGCAGGCGTCGATGTTCGCGGTAAAGGTGGCTTGTTCATCAAAGCTGCGTTCGATTGCGACACGCGTGGTCGGTGAGTGACCTGCCGCGCTACACGATAGCGCTCAATTGGCGTGGCGCGTTTCTTGCGACATGCGAACATTAGCGGTCGCGCATCGCGGTTCGCGCCATTTTTTCAGCAAGGGGCACACACATGAATCGTCTTCCGGCAGGCTTCGCTGCCGCCATCGTCCTCATTTCCGCAGGCGCCACCCCGACTCATGTGCAGGCGCAGGTCAGTGCCTATGCTTCGATGCGGGCTCCGCGCCATCTGCCGCCGGCAACGTCACCCACGCCCTTTGGCTTCAGTGTTTTTCCAACCGATGGCTGGACCTCGCACACTGCCATGCCTTCGGTGCGATGGGCACATGCGCTGGCGTCCTACAGCATGGGCGCATATCCGTCGAACGACGCTTTTGTCTATGTGATCAGCGGCGGCGATGGCTCATTCGCCAATACATCGTCCGTACTGCGCTATGACGTCACGTTTGACACATGGGCGCCGATGGCGTCGTTGCCAGCCGCTCGCCTGCAGCTGAGCGCAGTGCAGGTCGGCGGCAGGATTTTCGTGCCGGGCGGCTATGCTTCTGGTTTCTCACCCGTCAGCGGACTGGACATCTACGACATCGCAACGGATACGTGGACGGCCGGCGCGCCACTCCTGCAGGCGACCGGAGACTATGCGATCGGCACATATGATAACCGCTATGTCTACGTGGTCGGGGGCTATTCCGGCTCGGGCGACCTCAATACGGTGCAGGTCTACGACACCCAATTGAATACCTGGCAGCTGGCGACGCCGAAAAGCGGGACTGCCACCGCTGGTTTGCGCGGCGGCATTGTCGGAAATCACATGATCGTCGTCGGTGGCTACAGCCAGGTCGTGGGCGGTGAGTTGTCCGACGTCCAGATCGGCACCATCGATGCGGTTGATCCCACGATCATTGCCTGGACTGCCGGCGCTTCCTATCCAGGCGGTAACGCCGGTCGACTGGGTGCGGGCGTGCCAATGGCGGCCGGCCCGGCGCAAGGCCTCCCAGCGCTTGATTTTGTGGTCTTCACGGCAGGTGATCCGGATGGGTCCGGCAGTCAGGTAAAGAATGACACCTGGGTCTACGACTTTCGCGACGATAGCTGGAAAAGTGGCCCACCCAAACTCACTGGCGTCAGCAATATCGGCGACATCGTCGGCATTTCGAGCGGTGGCAAGCTGCACATGGTGTCGACCGGCGGTTACGACGGATCGGCCGTGGTTTCCGTCCAGGAGTGGTTGACGCTTGGCTACGAAGAGCCGGCGGATCTCGCTCTCACGATGTCCGATGGCGATGTCAGTGTCGCACCGAACGGCAGCGTCGCTTATTCGCTGGCTTACACGGTCACGGGTTCAGCCGGTGCGCCGAACGCGACGATCACTGAAACCGTGCCGGCCGGTACGACGTTCCAGGCCGCAACAAGTACCGCTGGGTGGGTGTGTGCGCCGGACGCGAATGCTGGCAGTACCTGCGAGTTTCCGCTCGGTGCACTCGCCGATGGCGCGAATGGCTCAGTTGTATTTTCCGTCGACGTAACCTATCCAGTCGCGCCCGGCGTCACCGAGATCCTCAACAACGCGAGCATCGCCACGACTGCGCTTTACGCGCCCGAGCAGAACCTCGTCAACAACGTCGCCAGCGATACGACGCCGTTCGCGGACGGTGCGGTCGACATCACACCCGTCAGCGGACTCGTTACTGGGGAAGACGGAAAATCCGCCAACTTCCAGGTCGTGCTTGCCGTGCCGCCGATCGATGATGTGACTATCGCCTTCGTATCTGACGATCTGTCAGAAGGTGTCGCTGCGCCCGCGCAGCTCCTGTTCACGACGGCGAACTGGAACGTTCCGCAGAGTGTGACTGTGACCGGCCTCAGTGATTTTCTCGCGGACGGCGATGTCGCCTACACGGTTAGCGGTTCGATCCAGTCCGGCACAGGAAATTATGCGAATGTCGCGGTGCCGACGGTTTCACTGATCAATCTTGATGGTCCATCCGATCGCATCTTCGCCGACGGTTTTGATGGTGTGGTGCCAGCCAGGCGCTGACGCCACACGAGCAAGAGCGGGTCAGGCATTTGGCCAGACCCGCTCGGCTTTGCAAGATGCTGCAGGGTTGCTCGGAACCGCGATGCATGCCATTGATGGGTCGATGCCGAGAATGCCGTGAGACTGTCCTAAACCGGCTTCATCCCCCAATGCGCCAACCGTGGACTACGCCATGCCGACCGAGCGATACACGTCTCCCGATGGGATGTTCACCCTGTTCGTCGATCCTGCCGACGATACGATCGGATTCGAAGCCCATTTCTGGCGCATCCATGTCGATCAGTTGACGAACTTTCGGATCGATCCTCCCATTGCAACGGTGACCCAATTGCTCGCCGCGCTGGTCGATCGTCGTCTCGTTGTGGTCATTTCCAGATTCGACGACACCGGTGACGCAATCCGCGATGTATGGATCTCGCACGACCCTGTCGCAGAGAAGCAGTGCAGCGACGAGGGCGAGTCTCTTGAGTTTCGCTACTGGGACGGTGCCGTCAGCGCCACTGCCTGAGCCTTCGTCAGGGCGCACGGGGATATTTTCAGGCGCTCGGTCACAGATCGGCAATGAGCCGATAGACAACGTTGTCATCGGCTCCTAGCTTGGTTTCGCGCAAGCCCGCATTGGTCATTGACCGCAGGTAGCGCGGGTAGGGAAGCCAAGCAGCAAAAGGCTTCGTGGAGCCCGGAATGAAATCCATTGCGATCAACTCCGCCCAGGGACAGCAGCATGCATACGAAGTCATCGACTCAATGGTCGCGTCCGAGTGCCTTCAACGCGAGCCGCATCTTTTCAGTGCTACCGTCGGCGCTCCTGTTTTTCGCAGTGCCGATGTCCGCGGCACATGCACAGGACAATCCTCCCTGCGCGGACGCATGGGCAGCCGCAACGCCGTACAACGGTGGGGATGCGAGCAGTGAGAGCGGGCTCAACTACCAAGCGAACTGGTGGACCAAGGGAGACGATCCGGCGACACACAGTGGCGCCAGCGGCTCCGGCCAACCCTGGACGTCGCAGGGGCCGTGCGATGCGGGTCCGGGCGATCCCGCCGACGATTCGATCTTCAAGAATGGTTTCGATTCCGCGGGTGGTCCGCTGCCGCAGGGTTTCCTGTTCAGTCCGTACAAGGACGTCACCATCAATCTCAATTGGAATACCAACGTGATGCAGACGGCCGTCACGGGCGTGGCGATCCCGTTGGTCGGCAGCGGCAGCCTGGTATCGACGGTCGAGCCAAACCTGCGTGCAATCACGCTCGCTTTCGCCACCGGTGAGTGCGGCAACGAGAGTTGGGGCGGCATTTCGCCGACCAGTTTCATCGATGCGAATATTCACGCACTTTCCGCTGCCGGCGTGTACTACGTCGTGTCCACCGGCGGCGCCGCCGGCGTGTTCACGTGTGGCAGCGCGGGCGGCATGGCGCAGTTCATTGCGAAGTACGACACAGCGCATCTCTTCGGCATCGATTTCGATATCGAAGGCGGCCAGTCGCCCGCGCAGATCAGTGCGCTGGTTGCGGGTGCCGCCGCCGCAGAACAGGCGTATCCGAACCTGCGCTTCTCCTTCACCCTGGCGACGCTCGCGGCTTCCGACGGCAGCTACGGCGGGTTGAACAGTCTGGGTGATACGGCCGTGAGGGCGATCCAGGCATCGAGCCTGCAGAACTACACGGTCAACCTCATGGTGATGGACTTTGGTGGCGCGAGTCCGGGCGTGTGCGTCGTGTCCGCCGGCGCCTGCAACATGGGCCAGTCAGCGATCCAGGCAGCGATCAACCTGGAGCATACCTACGGCATACCAGCGAGCAAGATTGAACTCACGCCGATGATCGGAATGAACGACGTATCGAGTGAGATCTTCACCACCGCCGATGTGGACACGGTGATGAACTACGCGGCGGCCCAGAGCCTGGCCGGCGTGCATTACTGGTCGCTCGATCGCGATACGCCGTGTGCTGGCAATCCCGGCTCCGCTTCTGCGACGTGCAATTCGGTGAGCGGCACGTCGCCGCTGCAATACATGGATGGTTTCCTGCAGCACGTGGCGAACTGAGGCGTTCTTTCGTGCGGTTGGCGCGTGCCGCATGGCGCGAAAGCGCGATCCAGCCGTGCCGCAGCTTCGCGTAAGACCCGGGCGTCATAATCCAAGGCTTGCGGACGGAGGCCTTGGAAATCCGTGCAAGCGGGCAACTTCAGCTTTCAGGCGACTGCCGGTCGTGTGTCAATTTCCAAAGCGAAATTCTTCGACAGTCCGGCAAACCGGTGCTAGGGTGATTGGCACAGGGGGTACATGTGCAGAGGCTGTCAGGACTACTGCGTCCTCAATCGCCGGCGCGGATCGCGCGTCCTGCAGACCATGCTTTTGCCTGGAGCCTTGCTGTCGAGGCAAGCGGCCTCGATCGTTTCGGTGCCGTCGCCGAGCGAGCCGCACGCGAGCGGACCGGCTGCCGCTACGCCAGCTTTTCATGGCTCGTCAACGTCGAAGGTAGCGAGCTGCCCGAAAGCAAGGCAGCCGACCATATCGTTGTCGTGGAACTCGCGGATGGTCGCGCTCGGCTGAGCCTGACATTCGATCCGGTTTCGATCCCCTCGCGCGACTGGGCAGACGAGGACGCTGCCTGGATCGATCTGCTCGACCTGCGCCTGCGCGAGCTTCTTCGCGAGAACGACCTCGCAAGCGAGGTCGAGGTGGCGAGGAGCAATGCGCACCTGCAGCGGGCACTGTATGCGATTGCGGATCTGGCCTATTCCGATATCGATGTCGCGCAGATGCTGGCGCGCGTGCACGAGGTTGTCGGTCGCCTGACCTATGCCGAGAACTTCTTCGTAGCGATCTACGATGACGCGCGTGACGCCATGTACTTTCCGTACTACGCCGACACGGACGATCTCACGATCACGGGTTTGCGAACAGAGATTGCCGCTAAGGAGTATCCCAGCAGTCTGACATTCGCCGTGGTGCACAGCAGACGCGCGCTGCATGGCTCCAGCGAAGCCCTGCGTGCAGCGCTTGGGTGGGAGTACGACGCACGCCTGGGGCCCGATTGCGTCGACTGGCTCGGTGTTCCCATGCTCGAAGCGGACCGTGCGCGCGGTGCGGTGGTCGTGCAGAGCTACGACGCAAACCGGCACTACAGTGAAAGTGATCGCGACCTGCTGACCTTCGTCGCGCAGCAAACGCTGGCGGCACTCACGCGCAAGCAGGCACAGGCCGAGCTTGAATCGGAAGTGCAGCGTCGAACCGCCGAACTGGCCCAAGCCAACCAGGCTCTGCGTGAGGAAGTGGTCGAACGTCAGCGCGCACAGCGTCTGCAGGCCGCCTTGTTCCGCATTGCAGAACTTGCCGGAGAACGCGGTGGCATCAACGAATTCTACCTTGGCGTGCACGAGGTCGTCGCGCAGTTGCTCAACGCGCGAAATTTCTTCATTGCGCTGCTGTCGGCCGATGGCAGTGAACTGAGCTTTCCGTATTTTGTCGATGAGCGGGATTTGCCGCTGCAGACCCGACGTGTGACCAATGGCATCAGCGAATGGGTGCTACGCCACAGGCATGCTTTGCTCGTCACGGAAACACAGATTCGCGCCCTTATGGACGCCGGCGAGATAATGCTCTTCGGCACCCTGCCCAAGTGCTGGCTCGGTGTACCGCTCCTGTTTGACGATCATGCTTTTGGCGTGATGGTGGTGCAAAGCTACGACGCCGAGCACGACTACGGTCCGCCGGAGCAGGAAATCCTCCAGTTCGCCTCGTTTCATATCGCCACTGCGCTCGAGCGCAAGCAGAACCAGGAGCGCTTGCGGCGCGCGCACATCGAACTCGAACAGCGGGTCGAGGAACGCACCGAGGAATTGAAACTTGCGAACCAGGACCTGCGCGAACAGATCGCCGTGCGCGAACAGGCGGAGTCGCGTCTCAAGCACGAGGCCTTCCACGATGCCCTTACTGGGCTGCCCAATCGCGCCTCTCTGCTCAAGCGTCTGAAGGACGTGCTGGCGCGTTACAGGAAGAATCCTTCGCACTTGTTCGCCGTGCTGTTTATTGATCTGGACCGTTTCAAGGTCGTCAATGATTCGGTGGGGCATCTGCTTGGCGATGAGCTGCTGATCGAAGCCGGGCGCCGCATTGCCCATTGCGTGCGAGCTCCCCATGCCATCGCGCGCCTCGGTGGCGATGAATTTACCATCCTGCTCGAAGACATTGCGAGCGTGAATGACGCCTTCCTGGTCGCAGACAAGGTAATGGCAGCCCTGGTGGATCCAATATGTGTCGGCGACAAGGAAATCTATTCATCCGCGAGCATCGGCATCGCGCTTGCCCACCGGCGTTACACGCTGCCGGAAGAACTGCTGCGAGACGCCGATGTCGCCATGTACCGCGCGAAGGCACGCGGTCGACAGCGCTACGAATTGTTTGACGAGCAGTTGCGCCTGGAAGCGTTGGACATGCTCGATCTGGAGAGCGACATGCGTCGGGCGCTGGCGCGCAACGAATTCGAGCCTTACCTGCAGCCGATTGTGCGACTCGCCGACGGCGCCGTGCTCGGCTATGAAGCGCTGCTGCGCTGGCGCCACGCGTCGCGCGGCCTGCTGCTGCCTGGCTCATTCCTCGCGGTGGCCGAGGAATCAGGCAATGTCGAACAGATCGACTGGCAGATCTACGAACAGGTATTCGGCGCCATTTCCGGGCTGCGCGAATCCCAGGCTTACGTCAGCATCAATGTTTCCGCGCGGCACTTCCGCTCGCCCAACCTGACGGCCAATCTGCTCGACCTGCTCAAGGCGTATCGCGTACCGCCATGGCGCGTGCGCATCGAAGTCACCGAGGGTGCACTGTTACAGAATCCGGAGCAGGCGTGTGCGACCATGCTGAGCTTGCGCGATGCGGGTGTGCTGACCTCGCTGGACGACTTCGGCACGGGCTATTCCTCACTCTCGTACCTGCATCGTTTCCCGTTGCATTCGCTCAAGATCGACCGCTCGTTCGTGTCGGAACTGAAAGCGGACCTGAGCGGCAGCAGCGTCGCAGTGGTCCGCGCAATCCGCGCGCTGGCCGGATCGCTCGGCCTCGAAGTCATTGCCGAAGGGATCGAAACAACAACCCAATGCGAGGCGCTGATGCGGCTTGAATGCAGCATCGGGCAAGGCTTCCTGTTTGCGCTGCCGCGTCCGGCGATCGAGTTGACGCGGGTGAATTGAGCCCGGCGTCGATCGCGCGAGCGTGTTCTCGCTCAGACCTCCAGCGATGCCAGATCGCCCTTCGTCTCCAGCCACTCCTTGCGATCGGACGCGCGCTTTTTTGACAGCAGCATGTCCATCACCTTGCTGGTTCCGTCGTCTGCCTCGATCGTCAGTTGCACAAGACGACGTGTATCCGGATGGATCGCCGATTCGCGCAGCTGCGGTGGATTCATTTCGCCCAGGCCCTTGAAGCGCGTGACGCTCACCGCACCCTTGATTTTCTCGCGTTCGATTTTTTCCAGCATCGAATTGCGCTCGGCTTCGTCGAGGCAGTAGAACACCTGCTTGCCGACATCGACGCGGAACAGCGGCGGCATCGCGACGAAGGCGTGGCCGTCGCGCACGAGTTTCGGGAAGTGCTTGAGGAACAGCGCGGCCAGCAGGGTCGCGATATGCAGTCCGTCGGAGTCGGCGTCGGCGAGGATGATGACCTTGCCGTAGCGCAGGCCGGAGATGTCGTCCTTGCCGGGATCGCAGCCGATGGCCACAGCGAGGTCGTGCACTTCCTGCGAGGCGAGCACGGAACTTGATTCGACTTCCCACGTGTTCAGGATCTTTCCGCGCAACGGCAGGATCGCCTGGAAGTCCTTGTCGCGCGCCTGGCGCGCGGAGCCGCCGGCGGAGTCGCCCTCGACCAGGAATAGTTCGGTGCGCGACAAATCGCTCGACGCACAATCGGCGAGCTTTCCGGGCAATGCGGGTCCCTGGGTGATCTTCTTGCGCACGATCTGCTTCTCGGCTTTGAGCCGCAGGGACGCGCGTTCGATCGCGAGCTGGGCGATTTTCTCGCCGAGTTCGACATGCTGGTTGAGGTACAACGAGAAACCATCGTGCACCGCGTTCTCGACGAAGCCGGCGGCGTCGCGCGAGGACAGGCGCTCCTTGGTCTGACCGGAGAACTGCGGATCCAACATTTTCAGCGACAGCACGAAGCTGAGACGATCCCACACGTCTTCCGGTGCGAGCTTGACGCCGCGTGGCAGCAGGTTGCGGAACTCGCAGAATTCGCGCAGCGCATTGGTGAGGCCAGAGCGCAGCCCATTTGCGTGGGTGCCGTGTTGCGCGGTGGGAATCAAGTTGACGTAGCTTTCCTGCGTCAAGTCTCCCTCCGGCAGCCATGCGACGGCGAACTCGACGCTGCCGGTTTCGCGTTGCAGATGGCCAATGTAGAGGTCGCTCGGCAGATAGTCGGTATCTCCGAGCATCGAGCGCAAGTAATCGCGCAGACCGTCTTCGTAGTGCCACTCGCACTTCTCGCCGCTGGCCTCGTCGGTCAGGCGCACGGTCAGGTCAGCGCAGAGCACGGCTTTCGCACGCAACACATGCTTCAGTTTCGACAGCAGGAATTTCGGTGTATCGAAATATTTCGGATCGGGCCAGAAGCGCAGCGTGGTGCCGGTCTGCTTCTTCGGCACGGTACCGGTCACAGTGAGATTGCTGGCGCGATCGCCGTCCTTGAAATCCATGCGGTAGATCTGGCCAGCGCGACGGATGGTGACTTCGACGCGCGTTGACAGCGCATTGACGACCGACACGCCGACGCCATGCAGACCACCGGAAAACTGGTAGTTGCGATTGGAGAACTTGCCGCCCGCGTGCAGGCGCGTGAGGATCAATTCGACGCCGGGGATTTTCTCCTCTGGATGAATGTCCACGGGCATGCCGCGGCCATCGTCGCTGACCTCGA
>JBDSFA010000270.1:0-4557 GCA_039919785.1 Dokdonella sp.
ACGTACTGAAGGTGCTGATCGGATGCCTGGCGGCGACATCGCTGCATGCTGCCGATGATGCTCCGTTGCGCAGCGGCTCGGCGGCATACGGCAGCTGGCACGACGACGCGCCGGGCGTGCGCCGACATTTGCACGCCAGCGATCTGCCCGACCCTGCGAGTGCGCGCTCAACCGCTAGTGCGAGTCCGGCCCAACGTACCGATCGTGGTGCGCACGTGCCAAGGGTTCCACCCGGCTTCGAGGTCGAACTCGTCGCCCAAGGACTGGACGAGCCGCGCGTGTTGCGCGTCGCCCCGAACGGCGATGTGTTCCTTGCCGAAACCGGTGGCGGGCGCGTGCTGGTTTTCAGACGCGGCGCCGACGGCAAGCTTGCCGCCGAGCCGCAGGTTTTCGCGAAGGGGATTCGCGGCGTCTACGGCATGACGTTTTTTCCTCCCGGCCCGAAGCCAACCGCGTTGTATGTTTCGCAAAGCGATCGCGTGCTGCGTTTCCCGTACGCGAACGGAGACACGCAGGCGACCGCGGCGAGTACGGTCGTGTTGAAGGACATTCCCGCCGGTGGTCATTCGACGCGCGACCTCGCGGCGCCGAGTGCGCAGCAGCTTCTGGTCGCGGTTGGCTCCGCATCGAATGTCGCCAATGGCCTGCCGAAGAAATCCGCCGAAGAGATCGCGGCCTTTGAGCGCGCGCACTTGCGAGGTGAAGCCTGGGGCGATGAAGAGCGCCGCGCGGCCGTCTGGAGCATCGCACCCGATGGCAAGGGCGCGCGTCTGTACGCGACTGGTCTGCGCAATTGCGCGGGCATGGCCGTGCAACCGGCAACGCATCAGCCATGGTGCGTGGTCAACGAACGCGATGAACTGGGCAACAACCTGCCGTTCGAGTACGCGACGCGCGTGCGCGAAGGCGGCTTCTATGGCTGGCCGTGGTTCTACATCGGCGGCAACGTCGATCCGCGCCGCGCCGGCGAACGCGACGATGCACTGCGCAAGGAAACCATCACGCCGGACGTGCTCATGCAGGCGCATTCCGCGCCGCTCGCCATCGCGTTCTACGACGGCGCGATGTTTCCGGCCGATTACCGCGGGGATGCGTTCGTGACCTTGCACGGTTCCTGGAATCGCACGCCACGCACCGGCTACAAGGTCGTCCGCCTGCGCTTCAAGGACAATGTACCCACCGGCGAGTACGACGACTTCATGACTGGCTTCGTCGACGACGATGCGCACGTGTGGGGACGCCCCACCGGCGTCGCAGTCGCGCGCGACGGCTCGCTGCTCGTATCCGAAGATCAGAGTGGAACGCTGTGGCGGGTGCGTGCCAAGACGAAACAGTGATGGGCAATCACGACAGCGTCTGCCGGCTCGATCAGCTGTTGAAACGTTCGGTTGCAGGGTATCGCTGCTGCATCAGCGCCCGGCAGGTCAATCCTGGTTCATCATAGATGACGTCGGCTTGACGCCTCGCGGTGGTCGGCTGCTCGAAACGATATTGGCCATGCCCTATTCACCGTTGGCGGGGTGCGCCACCTTGCGCACGAGCACAAGGCTGGTCTGTGCATCCGGTCGGATGAGCGCGCGAGTTGTGTCGCCGTTTCCGTCAAGCAGTACGGCGAGATATCCGTCGCACCTCACTGCGAGGGTTTGTGCGGTCTGGTCGCGTCCAAACAGGTGCCGCACATTGGACCAGGCCCGCTTCGCCACGTTGGGTTGGGGACGTATGCGCACCTCGTTGCAACTGCTGGTCCACGCCTTGGCTTGGGATGGCGCGACGGAACTGGCCGCCGCCGCCATTTCTTGCTTGCTGGGTAAGCGATAGCGTTGACCGGTGCGTGTACTCAGCCACTCGACAAAGCGCTTGGCGGTAGCCCGATCGATGCATCCTTGCACGGACGCGATCGCGGTCGCGCAATCCTTGCGCGCCCACCCGCTGTCCGCAATGAATGCCTGGTACAGCGAAGGGTCGAGTGCCGCGGCCATCACGGCGAATCCCGCGCTCGCAGCGGTGGGCTTGCGAACAAGCACCAATTCGGGCCCGTCGCGGTCGCTAAAATGTTCACCTACATTGAGCAATTCGCGCACGCGCCTGCCCAACGCCTGCAGGGATTCTGGTGCAGTCGTCCATGCATCCAGGACGGCAAGCGAGGCGACCGACTGATCGCGGTCGTAGCTGTCCAGCGAGAGCTCCAGCTGCCGCGTCAACGTTTGCTCGACCGCTGAGTATTGGGCGACGACTTGCGCGGCGCCCTGCGCATTCAATGTCTCCACGGCGCGCTGCCAGCGCTGCCAGACGAGGAGCAGGGCAGGCGTATCGTTCTTTTGCAGCGCGTCTTGAAGTTCGTTCGCGAGTTGCACCAGGAACTGGCCCTGCAACGTGGCAACGCGACGGGTGTCGAATCCCCGCTGGTCCGCTTCCGAGAACCATTTCAGGGCGACGGGTTCATCGGCGGGCGACAGCGTGCCGCGTGCCATTGCTACCGCCGTTGGGTCGTCGTCGATCTGTGGCGCACTTCGAGGCCACCATAGCCATGCGCAACCGAGCACGATGATCGCCATCGCCGCAATCGACAAGGGGACGCGCCATTTCACGCGTGCACTAAGAATTTCTGGCCGCTCGCCATGCAAAGCGTGCATCGCCGCGCGCATGTCATCGGCATTCGGGTAGCGTCGTGCAGGATCGACCGCGAGCGCGCTGTCGAAGAATGCCTGCCAGTTTGAAAATTCGATCGGAAGGCGTGGAATCGGCTGCTCACATTGCGCCAGCGCGATCGATAGCGCGTCCGGCCCCTCGAATGGCAATCGGCCTGTGAGCATCTCGAATGCGAGCACGGCCACGCCATACAAGTCGGAACGCGCATCGACGTGAGCGCCGCGTGCCTGCTCCGGGCTCATGTAGCCGGTGCTGCCGATCGCGGTGCCGCGTTGGGTCAGCCTCGATTTGTGAGGAATCAACGCTGCGCCAAAGTCAGCCAGGAGCGGCCGCGCGTGCCAATCAAACAGGATGTTCTCCGGCTTGATGTCGCGATGCACGATCCCTGCCGCGTGCGCGTGCGCAAGCGCCTGCAGAATGCTGTCCAGCATCGGAACCAATGCATCCGCAGCGATGGGTCTGGTCCATCGTGTGAGATCGCCGCCCGGCTGCAGCGGCATTACGTAATACATGGCACCGTCTTCGGTCCGTCCGAAATCGTAGAGCTCCACGATGTTCGGATGGTGCAAGCTCGCCAGGCTGCGCGCTTCGTTTTCCAGACGCTGAAGAAGATCGGCGGCATCAACCGTATCGGGGACGACCAACTTGATGGCGACTTCGCGATCCAGACTGTTTTGCACCGCCGAGTAGACAGCCGCCATTCCTCCGCGCCCGATCAATGCACGAAACTCGAAACCTGGAATGCGCGGGAACTCACTCATGACGAACTGCCATGGGTCTTTTTCATCGTTCAATCTTCGACGGTGTCACGCATGTTCGGGATGCCTCGCGCGCCAAACCGCGGTGCGTTGCGAGGACGCAATTATAAAGATCATGAGGTTCGCGCGACGAAATGGGCAATCCGGTCTCCATCGGCCGGCGGATGTGATTGTAGACAGGCGCAAGTGAACCGGGCCCGTTTGTATCCTCAATGGTGATGTACACACGGGTAAGTACGACGATGACCGGCTTGGTCCTGATGGAGGCACACGTAGGGTGGTGTCGCGACGATGCGCGATGCAGGGTGCACGTGGGCGTCAACACCCACCCGCAACGCAGACAGGATGCGCGATCGAAGTGCGCATCGCGCCGGCTCCATCGTTTATGCACATTGTCTTGGTAGCGTTCCCACCCACCATCAGGGGAATGCGATGAAGACGAGCACACCGATCCGCTGGGCCACCGCGCAGGTCATGCTGCAGGCTGCGTTCGCCTGAGCCCAGGTTCTGCCGCAACCACAGCCGCTCGGGCCGCCGCTGGTGCCGCCTGCCAATCCTCTGACCACGGCGAAGATCCGGTTGGGTCAATCCTTGTTCTGAGATGAGCAGCTTTCGCTGACCGGAACGGTCGCCTGCGGTACCTGTCATCGCGCGTTCGCTGGCGGCAGCGATCCGCGTACCGCACTCGACATCGCCGGCAATGCCAATCCAGGTCCGGACAATGTGCCTGGCGATGCCGACGATGTGCATGCGTCGGCCGGCGTGCCCGCACACGGCGCGGACGGCTTGCATGTCGCCATCGCCACATTCGGCGTCGCACCGCAAACGGGCACACGCAGGGCGCTTTCGGCGATCGACGCAGCCTACTCACCGCTGTTGTTCTGGGATGGTCGTGCGTGCGGCAGCTTCATTGATCCCCAGTCCGGCCAGGTGCTCATCGCTCAAGGCGGCGCGCTGGAAAACCAGAGCCTGCAGCCTTTGCTTAATGTCGACGAGATGTCGCCCTCGGGTGCGTTCGCTGCCACGATCGGCGCGCGAATTGCGGATCGCGATCCGCTCGGGCTTGCGACCGAAGTCCCGGCCGGCCTTGCTGCATGGATCACTGGTCGCAGTTACACGAAACTCTTCGCTGAAGCGTTCGGCGCTGGCG
>JBDSFA010000238.1:0-5459 GCA_039919785.1 Dokdonella sp.
CGCGATGCTCTCTTGATAGCCACCGCCCGAGCATCGCGGCTGAAGCCGCTCCCACAGCGCCACTATCAGCCGAATGAAACCTTGGGTACTTCGCGCTTGGCTTCCGATTCGATCTTCAATGGCTCGGCCGCCTGGAACGCGAACATGTTGGCGACCATCGAGCCGGGAAACATCTCGCGTTGGTTGTTGTAGCCCATCACGGCGTCGTTGTAGGCCTGGCGTGCGAACGCGACCTTGTTCTCGGTCGAGGTCAGCTCCTCGCTGAGCTGCATCATGTTCTGGTTGGCTTTCAGATCCGGATACGCCTCCGACAGTGCGAACAACTTGCCGAGTGTCTGGGTCAAGACATTGTCTGCGCCGGAGAGCTGCTGCATTGCGGCCGCATCACCCGGGTTCGCCTTGGCCGCGGACAGCCCGGACACGGCCGAATTGCGCGCCTGGATCACCGCTTCAAGCGTGCCGCGCTCGTGCACCATGTACCCTTTGACGGTTTCGACCAGATTGGGAATCAGGTCGTAGCGACGCGTCAATTGCACATCGATTTGCGCGAACGCATTCTTGTAGCCGTTGCGTCCCGTTACGAGGCCGTTATAGAGACCGACAACAAAGAATCCGATGCCAACCAGAATGACCAGCAAGATAATCAGAGTCATGTGAGTCCCTTTGTTGTGGAAGGCTGAACGAAATCGACCGGAGGATTTTGGCTATCAGCCTGGAAGAATGCCGTCCGCGTGCTGGGGGCGGGACTGAATGTGTGCCAGCATCGCCAAACCGAAGAAAATCGGCGGTTTCTGCACATTCTGCTGGCACGCATCCTGTAGTATCCAGATGATTTTTAGCATACCACGAGGGTCGTTACAGACCCCGGAGATCGCATTGAGCAGTACGCAGCGAATTTTGATCGCCATCTTCACCGCACTGGCCGTCGCATTTTCCGCCGCCGCCAGCGCCGGCAAGGTGAAGCCGTCGAAGTCGGTAAAACGAACCCAGGGTTCGTCGGCCGCAAGGACAAACGCCCCAGGCACGATGCGCCGGAACAGCGCAGCGACAACACATGCGAAAGCCGTCGTCGCGGCACAGCGAGGCAGGAAACCGGCAGTGCGGGCCCGCAAATGGGTCATCGCCGCGCCAGTGGCAATTCCAGTCACGGACGAGCGCGCAGTTTCGCGTGATGCTGCAGCGGTCGCGCGCGAATTCGATCGCTGGCTCGACGGTGTGCAGGCGTCCAATGACGTATCCGGCCTCGCGGTCGCAATCATCAAGGACGACAAGGTCCTGCTCGAACGCGGCATCGGATTTGCCGACTGGAACACGCGCGAACCGGTGACGGGTGAAACCGTATTTCGGCTCGCCTCGCTGTCGAAGGCGTTCGCGACGGCATTGACGGGCGTCCTGGTCGAAGACGGCTTGATGAGTTGGGATACGAAGATCGCGGGCATGCTGCCTGCCTTCACGCTCAACGATGTCGCGAGTGCGGCGAAGTTGACCGTGCGCGATATCCTCAGTCACCGCGTTGGATTGCCGCACAACACCTACGACAATCTGCTGGAGCAGGATGAACCTTACGAGCTCATTGTCGATCGTCTCAAGGATGTGCCGCTCGCATGCCCGGTCGGCGACTGCTACGGCTACCAGAACATCGCGTTCAGTCTGATTGGCGACGTGACCTATGCGGCGACGGGTGACTTCTACTATCACCAGGTCGAGAAGCGCATCTTTCATCCCTTGCACATGAACACGGCGACGTACGGCCGCGATGCGCTTGAAGGGTCGAAGAGTTGGGCGCGCCCGCATCACCATGTCGCGAACGGCTGGTCGCCGTTCGTGCCGAATGAAAATTACTATCGCGTGCCCCCGGCTGCCGGCGTCAACGCGAGCATCCGCGACATGGAGCAGTGGCTGATCGCGCAGATGGGAGGTCGTCCGAATGTACTGTCGCCTGCGCTGCTGACTACGCTGCATACACCACTCGTCGAGACCGAGCACGAGATGCGCGCCTCGTCATGGCGGCGTGGCCGCCTAAACGACGCGCAGTACGCCATTGGCTGGCGCATCTACGACTATGCAGGCACCACACTCGTGTTCCATGGCGGTGCCGTGCAGGGTTATCGCGCGATGATCGCGTTTCTGCCGAAGTACCGTTTCGGTGCGGTCATGCTCTGGAATTGCGAATCGGGCATGCCGGCAGGCCTGATGCCGATGCTTCTCGACCGCTACCTGGGCTTGCCGGACGTGAACTGGGCCGGCATCGATCAGAGCGACGGTTCGGAACTGTCTGGCGGAGCGAACTAACCGCCACCGCTCCTGCGCTGCAAGGGCGAAGGATCGGCGCTGACATTGTCCGAAATTGACAACATCCGCACACGGCTGACACACCGCCGAGGGGACACGCAGGATGCGGCGATGTCGATGCGGAAGATTCTGCTGGTGCTGACCGCGGGCAAGCGATCAGCACCAAGCGAATTCAATTGCCGAGTTTGAACTCGATTCGACGCCGCAACGTAGCGGCCACTGCCTGACCTTTTTCAAGCTTCGGCTGGAACTTCGCCAGCTCGATCGCACGCACCGCTTCGCGATCGAAGACATGTGCCGGATTCGATCCGACCACCTTGGCATTCTGTACAGAGCCATCGGCGCCGACCGTGAATTCCACTTCCACCCAACCATCCTGGCGATTGCGCGCTGCAGCGGGTGGATAAGCGGGACGCGGCGGGCTGATGACCTGCACATCGCGCGTCTCACCAACCGGCTCCGGTGGCGGCGGCGCGACGGCGGGCGCCGGCGTGGCGCGCGCGACTTCCGTCGGTTTGGGTGTCGGAACAACGGGTGCGGTAGCTGCCGCAGTGCTGCCCGCAGCAGCCGCTGCTTCCTGAGCTGCGGCGGACGCCGTGCTTCCCGATGCCTTCGCTGCAGCCGCAGCGGCGGCAGTGGCAGCTGTCTGCTGCGCCACCAATTGCTCGCGCTCGTTCTGTTTCTTCTTCGCGTCCAGCTTGGAGCGCAGAATCGTCAGCGCATAGTTGCTGGGATCGGCCTTCGCCAGCAGATTGACGATGCGCGTGGCTTCGTCGAAGTTGCCTTGGTTGATCTGATCCTCAGCCGCTCCGGTAGCGAACGGAAACAATTCGCGCAGCGCATCTTTCGCACCCGAGTCATCCGGCGCCTTGGAGAGGATGCGCAGATAGTATTCCAGCGCATTGTTGCCCGCTGGCGCGACCATGCGGTTCTCGCCCATCGCCGATCGCGCCGCCTTGTAGAGTTGATCAGAGGTGAGATCGGCCGGCTCCGCGGGTGCGTTTGCGTCAGTCGTACCTGGCGTTGTCGCCGCGGTCGTCGTTGCTGTTGTGGTTGTTGTGGGCGCGTTGCCGGACGATCCCAGGAACCACCATGCCGCGACGCCGATCAGTACGACCAGGGCCGCCGCGATCGCCAGTTGCGCAACCGAGGCGGCACCGCGCATCGTGGTGCTGTTCCTGGGCGACGCGTCCAATATCCGATGTTTGTCGATTGAAGCCTGCATCTCATCACCCCGCTTTGGTGTCGAACACGGCAGTAGACGCCGGACGCAACACAAACATAACGCATTGAAGGAAGTCTGTCGCTTAAATGCACAATGCGTGCCGTTGTGGAAAACCCATGCCCGGCGCTGCTTGCGCGCGCCGTTCAGTTTAAGGCGATTAAGCTGCCTTGGTCATCCGATTCCGATCCGCGAAGGCACTCTTTACTTTTGCGCGACCGACGAATCCAGCGATGTACCCGTTTCATCCCTACTCCCCTGTTTAGAGGATCCCACCATGGCAACCGTACGTGAAATGAAGCAACAGCTTGACGACGCCGGCGAAGACGTCGCGGATGCGGCACGCGAAAGCGTCGACGCGACCACCGGTGAAATGCATCGACTGCGCTCAAAGCTGCGCTCGAACGGCGCGCACCTGGAAGACGAATTGCGTGATGCCGGCGAGCGGTTCGCGCAAGGCGCGAAAAAGTTCAGCGAGGCCGCCACGGAACAGGTGCGCGAGCATCCACTCGCCGCTTTCGGCATCGCATTCGCCGCTGGCATCGTGGTATCACGCTGGCTGCGCAGCCGCTGATATGGATCCGGCAGCCGTCGCCGAGACGACTGAGCCGCAGGCAGAGCCGGATGGTTTTGCCGCCGCGCGCGCCGCCATGGATCAGGCGGTGCGCGTCGTCGAAGCGGCGTTCGCGCTGCTGCGTGCCGAGTTGCGACTCGCACGCAGCAGTGCATTCATGCTGATCTGGCTCGGCTTCGCGCTGGTGTTTCTCGGGGTCGGTGCATGGCTCGCCACGAGCGCTGCGATCGCGGCCGGCATCTATCAACTCACCGGCAACATCTTCTACGGAGTCGGCACGGTGGCGCTGGCCAATCTAGTCGGCGTAGGAATCGTCTTGCTGGCAATGCGTACATGCTGGCGCGACCTCGCATTGCCGCGCACGCGACGAGCGCTTTTGCGAATCGGGCGCGTCAACCAATGATCTTGATCACTCGCCGACGCGAAGCCGCATTGGCCGAGCAGCGATTGCTGCTTGCCCGTCGCGGCTGGCATCGCGAAACACACGCAATCAGCGCAAGCATCGCCCGACATTCTGGCTGGTGGATTATCGGTAGCGGCGTCGCCAGTGGCGCGGTCGCCGCTCTGATTCCGCTACGCGGCATCGGGCACGCCGTGCGCATCCTCGGGAGCGTTGCATCGTTCGCACTGCGCTCGCCGCTTGGCGCTATGTTCGCGGAAGCCTTTGCGCACAAGGCGCCCGCATCGGCCGTTACAGAGCAACCAGATACGAGCGCATGAATACACCCATCGAATCGCCAACGGCTGCGCTGACCGCGAAGCAGGCCGCCACGGATGTGCCCGCCGGCAACGAACCCTCGCTCAGGATCGAACCGCATGCGCGCAACGACAACGGTTCGCGCGATCGCCTCCTCGGCGTCATCGTGCTCCTGCTGGTGCTATACACCTGCGCCGCCGCCGAAGCGGTGATCATGCCGGTCGTGGTTTCCGTGCTGCTGGGACTGATGCTCGCACCTGCGGTCCGCCTCCTCGAACGCTGGCATGTGCCGCGCGCGATCGGCGCCTTGCTGGCGGTAATTTTCACGGTCGCCATGGTCGGCGCCGTCATCATGGTATTGGCGACACCGGCACGCGAATGGATCGCGCGCATGCCGCAGGCGGTCGCTCACTTCCAAATGTCGTTGCGCGATCTGCGCAAGCCATTCCAGGTCGCCACTGAAGCGACGCGTGAGCTTGGCAAGCTCGCCCATCCGGATGGCGGCCAGGCCGTGCACATGGTCGACGCGTCGCCCGACCTGCTCGCGCAGTTCCTCGGCGCAGCACCGCTCGCACTGACCGGTTTCATCATTGCCGTCTTCCTGACTTTCCTGTTCCTGCTGCATGGCGATGCGTTGCTGCGAAAGTTCGTGACGATGGCGCCGCACCTGCGCG
>JBDSFA010000176.1:0-14026 GCA_039919785.1 Dokdonella sp.
TGTTGCCAACTACTTCGATCGGCATGACGCCGAGTGCGTCGGCGAGGTCCGCTGGCGGCACTACCGGTGCGGAAGGACGCGACGGAAAATCCATCACGTAGCCGCTCCCGGTGCGCTTCACCGTCAGGGGCCCGCTCGCCGATTGAAACACTACGCTCCGCCGGGCCGGTTCCAACCGTTCCATCACCACCGCCGCGCTCGCGAGCGTCGCATGTCCGCACAAGGGCACTTCGACCGTCGGCGTGAACCAGCGCAATCGGTACTCGCTGCCTTCGGCCACCAGGAACGCCGTCTCGGCGAGATTGTTCTCGGCCGCGATCGCCTGCATCAGCGCGTCCGCGGGGAACGCCTGCATGGGCAGCACTGCAGCGGGATTGCCGGCGAAGCGTTGCGTGGTGAATGCATCGATTTGGAAGATGGGTATGCGCATGCGGAAGTCAGAAAAATTCGGCTTCCAAGATTCTCACGAATGCAAATCGGTGTGCAGACCTCGGCCCAAGGTTCGAGCGGGTCGTTCGTGAGACGCGCGGCCTGCTTCCGCGAACGGACCATCGGTATCCGGCGTGCCGTCCTTCCTTGCGCGTCGACGAATTCGCCGGACGCTTTCAGTTTGTTGTTCAAATCCATCATGAACTGGATGTGCGCGTTGAGATCCGCCGGCGGCCAGTTGCCAATGCCAGCGGTGGTCCAGCCTGCCTTAGGCGCGTGCGTCATCAGCATGTACTTCAAGATCGATCTCGTTTTCGCCGCGCCCGGATGCGTGCGTTCATGAGCAAATCGGAGGAGGGCGCGGCGTCTCAACATCACTGCAGGAATATTTTTCGTCGGCGACGTGAGAGGAAAAGGATGCCTTGAGGCCACAAGCCCGGGTGCCGATTCGTTAGCATGCGGCATGCCCTCCTCCACACCCGCCACAGGTCCCATTTCGTCCCGGATTCGCCGCTGGGTGATTGCCGCGTTCCCGCGTCCGCCGGGCGGCATCGACTACGAGCATCCCGAGGGCGATCCCGGCTTGTTCGGCCCTGACAGCGCGACCTGGCGCGTTCATTCCGAACTGCCCTCGATGTTATCGGGTGGGCTGTGTGCATTGATGCTGCAAGTGCTGCATCCGCTGGCCCTCGCGGGTGTCTGGGATCATTCGGGTTTTCGCGATGATCTGGTCGGGCGGCTGCGCCGCACCACGAACTTCGTCGCCGGCACCACCTATGCGGCCACGGCGGATGCCGAACAATTGATCGCGCGTGTCACACGCATCCATGACCGTGTGCACGGCGTGGCCGCAGACGGCCGTCCCTACAGCGCCAACGATCCGGATCTGCTGACCTGGGTGCATGTATCGGAAGCGTTCGGATTCATGCAGGGCTATCGACGCTACTCGCGGACGGCAATGCCGGCAGCGACGGCCGATCGCTACTATGCCGAAGTGCGCGTCGTAGCCGTGCGGCTCGGCGCGCGCAACGTGCCGGCGTCGGAATCAGAGGTAGCGGAATACTTTCAGAGCGTGCGCGCACAGCTCACGTTCGATGCACGCTCACGCGAAGTGCTCGCCGTGCTCGCGCGTATCCGCTTGCCGGTGCCGATGGCGGGACTGTCGCGAAACCTGTTCCTTGGTGCCGGCGCCGCCTTGTTGCCGGAGTGGGCACAGACGATGCTCGGTCGCAGTCGCCTGCAACGCGCGCAAGCGAAGATCTCGGCCGGGATCCTTCACACGCTTTCACCGCTGTTTCAGGTCGCGCTACCCGATGGCGTCGCACCGCGCGCGTGTCAGCGTGTCGGTGTTCCAGTAGCGATCCTGACGCGCTTCAATGTGCGCGACAGCGCCTGACGACGATCGTTGCACCTCATTGGAAGCCGTTGTGGAAAATTGTCGGCGCGAAAATCAAGCAGATTTCGCCACCTGAGCAGGTGCCCGCGTGGATATTGCGTTGGGCGCCGTCCGATTGCTGGGCGCCGAGCAAGGCTGAAGTCGGATTCGTTCAAGACGCGCACATGCGTGCACGCGATCGGGTGCGCACTGCTCCTGCCCGGAGATTCGCGTCCAACGCTTTCGACACTGTCTGTGGGACAGTTGCTCCCACAGGGTCTCCTATGCGCGGATCTCTCTATTTCCAGCGGGTCAGCCGCCACCCGTGACCGGGCACGACTGCAGCGCCACCTGCACGACGTTGGCGATCTCGCCGCCGTCGACGCGCTGCACGAACGCGACAACGCTGGCGTTGTCACGACGCAGATCGGCGGGTAGCTCGATCGTCGCCTTTCCCTGCGCCAGCTTCAATGGGCCCACGAACGCGCGCACGACATGGTCGTGGTGCAGCTCGACGCCACGGTTCTCGCCGCCGCGCACTGCCGATATCAGCTTGTCTTCGCTGAGTGCGAACCACGCGACGTAAGCGCCCGCATCGTCGCCGGCGGGCGGCGTCGCATCGAGCCGCGCACGCAGCGGCTGACCCGGCTCGATCTGCAAGGCCAGCTCGATCGGTCGCGGCGTCTTGACCAATGGCGGCTCGCCGGAATTCCACGAGCGCCACTCGTGTCCATCGACGGCTACTTCCGGCGTATACACGGTCGAGCTGTGCGATTGCGCGGCGAGCGCATTCTGGCGTTTGGTGAAGCGCGGATTGGCAAAGCGATCGGTCCAGCCCGGCGAATCCCAGTAGTCGACATGGAACGCGAGCGGCACGACCCGCGCATTCGCGGGCAATGCGCTGAGCCAACGATCGGCCGGCGGGCACGAGCTGCAACCTTCGCTGGTGTAGAGCTCGACCAGATGCGCGCGTGTCGCGCCCGTGCGGGCGCTGCAGTCCGCGTGGGCTGCAGGACTCCCTGCAAGCGCGGATGCCAGGCAGATGAGGATGGCGCGCATGGTCGGGTTCCTGCTGACGTGGTTGCTTGTCACAGATGACCTGCCGGGCGCCGCATTGCTTTCATCTGCGATGGTCGCTCATTGTGCGAATCGTGTTGCGAAAGACGTTGCGGATTGAGGCATCCGCGGGTGCGCGTATCAGGGCTTCGGAATACGGATGCGGCTGATCATGAGCGAACCGGACAAGCCGAAACACAGTGCGAGCGGATGCAGCGTGTGACCCGCGATGTGGATTTCACCAAACCACATCTGCTGGCCCAGTGCCCCCATGCCTGCAGCGATGGCCAGCATGAGCACGAGCAGGATCGAGGACGGGATCGGCGTTCCCTCGAAATAGTTCACCTTGCCGGTTTCGAGCGCAAACGATTCCGCAGTGACGTTGTAGCGCGCGAGCCGGGACACGCCGCAAGCGACAAAGTACGCAAGCAGCACGCGGTCGTACAGGCCACGCATGCCGCAGGCGTAAGCGATGATCGCGGGTGCGACGCCGAAGGAAATCACGTCGGCGAGTGAATCCAGCTCCCGGCCCATCGCCGACGACTTTTGTCGCCAGCGAGCGATGCGCCCGTCGAGCACGTCGAACACGAGGGCGGCGAAAACCAGCGCCGCGGCGATCTGGATGTGCAGCGCGTCGCCGGTGGAAAGAAATTCCATCGTGGAAAACAGCGCTGCGATGCCGGCGACGGCATTGCCCAAGGTGAACCAGTCCGCGAGATGGAACTCGCGGATCATCGCGAAAGGTTTGTTCGGCAACTTCGTCGTCATGGGCACGTCGCAGCGGATTCGTGCCCAAGGTTCGCGCATGTGTGCGGTTGGTGCAATAACCAGACTGGCTGGCGTCGGTGGTTTCCTTCTCCCTGCGGTCGCCGCAGGGAGAAGGATGGCTATTGCGGAAACTTCAGCTCGCCACAACGCCTGCATGATGCGCCGGATGCGACTTGCGCACCGCGGGCACAAGTTGCGCAAGCAAGGCACAGCCCGCCAGCGTCCATACGATCAGCGCACCGCTGGGCAGATCGAGCACGGCCGACAACGCGAGACCCGACACATAGCCGAGTGCACCGATTGCATACGCAGCGATCAAGCGGCCCTTGCCCTGCATGCCTGCGGTGGCGAGGGCCGGGACGATCAGGCTGGCGAACACCAGATACACACCGACGAGCTGCACCGATGCGGTGATCGCGAGCGCGAATAGACCGTAGAACAGCAGGCCCTCGAGGTGGCCCTGGCGCCAGCGCATGAACGCGAGCAGCACGACCGACAGCACCGCCGCCGGAATCAGTTGCGCATAGCTCACCCACAGGATCTGCCCGACGAGCAGATCCTTGAGATGTTCGCCGCCTTGCGGATTGTTCGCGAGCAGAAGCAAGCCGCCGGTTGCCGCAAGCACGAACAGCGTGCCGATCAACGGCTCCTGGTATTCAGGCCAGCGCTTGTCCGTCCACGACAGCAATCCCGCGCCAGCAAGCGCCGCGACGGCGGCGGCGATCTGGACGCCCCAGCTTGCTTCATCAATACCGATGAACTGCGCGAGGATCACGCCAAGCCCGGCAATCTGTGCGATCGCCAGATCGATGAAGATGATGCCGCGCGACAACACCTGCTTGCCGAGCGGCACATGCGTCGACAACACGATGAGACCGGCCGCGCAGGCGGGACCGAGGATGCTGAGGTCGAGACCCGACCAGTTCGGACTGAAACTCACTTCACGGCTCCGAGCAGTTTGTCGATGGTCGAGTCGTACAGGCCGAACAGATCCTTCGCCTGCGCATCGCCACCGACGGTTAACGGCAAGGTGATCGCGGGTACGCCGGTGCGTTCGGCAAGCCAGTCAGCCGGCTTCAGATCCTGATAGGCAGCGCGGATGATCGCGAGCGTGTTCTGAGTCTTGGTCGTGTCGATCAGGCTTGCGAGGTGCGCGCTGGTTGGCGGCACGCCGGGTTTGGGCTCGAGCGAACCGATCTCGCGCATGCCGAGCCAGGCGGTGAGGTAAATCCAGCTGTTGTGATGGACGACGATGTTGCGACCCTTGAGCGGCGCGGCTTTCGCCTGCCAGCGCACGATCGCGTCGGTCCATCGCGTGGAGAAATCGGCGAGGCGCTGCTGGTACACCGCGGCGTTGGGCGGATCGAGCTGTACGAGACGCGCATCGAGCGCCTTGGCGATGGCGAGCACCCTATTCGGATCCATCTGGAAGTGCGGATTGCCGCCCGGATGCACATCGCCGTTGGCGCGATCAAGCTGCGAGGGTTTCTCCAGCGTGGTGATCTGATCGGCGGCCATGAAAGAGCCCGCGCCGGACGCGATCTTCGGATTGCCTGACTGGTGCACCAGCTGCGGTAACCAGCCGATTTCCAGCTCCGCGCCACTGCATACGACGAGGTCGGCCCGACGCATCTTCGCGATCAGGCTCGGCTTTGCCTCGATCACGTGCACGTCCTGCAAAGCCGATGTACCGACATCGACATCGACTTTGTCACCCGCCAGCTCATTCAGCAGCGAACCCCATTCCGGTTCGCAGGAAAACACCTTGAGGTTCGCGCGCGCCGGCGAAGCAAACGCGACCGCACAGAACGCCATCGCACACATCATCATCAGCTTGTTCATCGTCTTGTCCGATCCTGATTCAAAGCATCGCGGTTTGTGCCGCTCCTACATGGTTGACCTGCATATGTGGGAGCGCCGGAAGGGGCCATGCTCTTGTCGGTTGACTCCAGAGCATCGCGGATGAAGCCGCTCCTACATCATTGTTGTTCAATACTTGTGCGCCCCATGCGCACCGAGACTGACCTGGTACTGCAAGGTCAGCGCGTTGTCGGTCGCATCCGGCCCTGGTTTGTCGTGACTGAACTGCAAGCGCATCAGACTGAATTCGCTGTTGTGCCAGGCGAGCTCCACGCTGTGTTCGTAGGGATCGAACGCGCTCGCGAACGGCCCCGTGCGATCGGCCCACAGTTTGTCGTAGCGGTAACCCAGATCCCAGGTGCGATTGAAGCGGTACAGACCTTCGACATACGCACCACGGCGCGCGCCGTGCAAGGCGAGCGGCAGGTCGTCGTCGAGCGGCGGCGTGAATGTGCCGTCGCGGTTGTCGACGAAGTATTCGCTGCGCACGGTCACGCCGCCGTCCTTGAAGTTGCCCTGCGGCGCCCATTTCCAGGTCGCATCGGCGACGTACAGCGTGCTGTCGCCGCTGAAACCATCCTCCGCGCCGTTTGCGCTCGACTTCAGCATCGATACGCCGGCGAGCCAGGAATTATCGATGCCGACATCGCCGCCCGCGTGCGCGAACAAGGTCTTCACGCCTGCGCCGCTGTGCTCGGCACCACCGCTCGGGAAGCTCCCACCGCGGAAGATCTCGCCGCCGACTTCAAGGTAAAGATCGGTCGGGGCGAGCCAGCGCAACTGCGCGCCGTCGTCGCCGTACTGGCCGCCGAGGAAGGCCTGGTAGACAAGTGGACGATCAAAGAAACTGTCGGTGTGCGTGTGGTGGCCGTTGAGATAGCCGATGTTGGAAAAGAAGCGCCCCATGCGCAGGTTGAAGCCATCGGGCAGCGCAGTCGTGTCGACGAACGCTTCCTCTACACCGACGCTGTCCTGACCGTTGTCGCTGTGCGCCGTCAGGGTCAGCTGGCCGTAGAACTTCTCGTCGATGTTCGACGCGAGCGAGATCTCGCTTTCGCCGAGCGAAAAGCCGCGAGCGCTCGGTCCGCCCCCGTCGACGAGCGGGAAGCCGGAACGCAGATAGGTGTTCGGGTTCGACGAATGGCTGGAGTAGCTGCCATTGAGGATTAGGCTGATCGCAGGATTGAAGGCGTTCGCGTTGCCGCCCGATGACGCAGCCGGCGCGGGCGCGGGTTGCTCGATCGCAGCGACCGCAGGCGGCGCAGCCTTGATCGCATCCAGCTCCGCCTGCGCGGATTTCGCCGTCGCGGTGGCGTCCTCGGCCTGCTTGCGCAGCACGCTGTCGTTCGCTTCAAGCGCCTTCACGCGCGCTTCCAGCGCATCGAAGCGCTGTTGCAAGGTCATCGACGTCGCCGCGAAAGCGGGCGAAGCAAGCGTCGCGGTGAAGCACAAAAATTGTACAAAGTAGCGCATGCACGATTCCCGAGGCGAAGGGAGCACACCGCAAAATGGCGGCAAAGGACGAACGGATCACGGCTGCATGCCATTGGCAACAACCGCCGCAACATGGTTACGTTATAACATCTAGCTTACACGTGCCTTTCGTTGGGTCCGCACTGATCGAAGATCCCCCGCCCTGGGCGCGCGCAAATGCCGTCGGCGGCCCCCGGAATCGTGTCAGCCTGCCGAAAATGCGTCCGCCTCGCGTGCGACGCCATCCAACGCAGCCGATCGTGGCGGTCGTCGCATCCAGAATCGTCAGCGGGAGCGCAGGGGCAGCCGCATGTCCAGCGCGTCGTCGGGACAGGTCGGTCGAAGAGGCGCACAAGCCCTCGCCCTGATGGCGATCCCAGTGACAACGGCTGCTCATGCTTTAGCAGCAGAGGGTGTGCCGGATTTTCGATGCGCGCGCGTAAACACGTGCGGCACAGCGGCCACAGCGCCATCGAACAATGGCGGGCGAGCGAGCAGGCGCGCTTTTTGCGCGCTGTCAGAACTGCTTTCGAATGCCCACCATGAAACCACCTGGCAGTGCCGAAAGGATCAACGGTTGTTCGCGGTGAGCGGCGTACCACCCGAAGCCGACCCCAATCGCGCCGCCCACCAGCACATCGCTTTGCCAGTGACCGCGTACTTTGACGCGGGCAATGGCGTCGTAGATCGGCAGTAGCGCCAACCCGTAAACCACTGGATGGTCGTCGCCGTAGGCCAGGATGAACGGCGTCACCACGCTGGAGATTTCGGCGACTTCCCCGCTCGGGAAGCTCTGGTTGCCATGGCCCTTGAAGAACTGATCCGGATCGCTCGATTGCGAGGGCCTTTCGCGCGAGAAGGCGAACTTCGAGATCTCGGTCGTGCCCGCCGATAGCACCATTGCATCGAGCGAACGCCAAAGGGTGTTCCCGAACTTGCTGTCGCCACCCTCCCACAAGGCTCCCCCTACGACAAACAGCGCAGCGCCGGCCGCCAGATCGGTTTGATAGCTGCGCTTCCAGATGCCGCTGTTGTCATAGGTGACGCGATGATCGATACCGAAGGGGCCGCCAGCTGCCGTGGCTCCGAAGGAAACCAGCAGCAAGAATGCGCCTGTGAAGATCATGCTGGACCGACTCATAAGCACCTCTGGATTGCAGTGAAATTGCCGGGATGTTTCGTTGCTGCGCTGCGCTCTTCAACGCTACGCACCGATTCCCGTCACACATCGAAAATGGTTCCGAGCGCTGGCGATCGGACCCCGAGCAGGCAATGCGCATTGGCGAACCGCGTTCACGTCCAGTCGTTGCTGCCGAAGGAGAACGTGCGCGCGAACCCGCATGATGCGCCTTCGATGGGTCAACTACGTAGAGACATGGAGAAACAGACTAGGTCGATGAGCTTAAGAAAACCTTAAGGATGAGAACCTGGCGACTTGCAGTCGTCGCCGATTCGTTGACAGGGCGCTGATAACGACATCCGCAGCACGCGCTGTGTATGGCCTAGCGTCACCCTGGCGCGTCACACGCAGCGTGCGCGAACTTCGCGCGCGTCGATATGACGTGGCGATCGACGCATTACGCTTAACAGGATCCCGTTTGCTCCGCGCACAGCGAGCGCTTGGCTGAATGCGTCAGCTGCTTGATCACGTACTCGGCTCGTGACGCGCTGGAGCGATCGGGGTGGGCAAACGTGGCGAGAATGCGTGCCGGTGGATGCGAGCGCGTGTAGCGCGCGCCCTTGCCGGCGACGTGCAGGGCATAGCGCTTGGCCACATCGATGGCGATGCCGGTGTAAAGGCTGCCATCGCGACACTCAAGTATGTAGACGAACCAGCTCAAGGCGTTTGGGACCTTGTGCGCGCAAGGCGTCTTCGAGATGCCTTGGCTATGATTTCGTGTTCGGTGTCGCAGGTTTCCATCAGTGAAGCACGCGCCGCAGCTCGGTCAATCGCTGCAGCGCATACGGACTAAGCTTTTCCAGCGGCGCGCCAGGTGCATCGAGACTGACCAGATGAACCTTACCCGGTGCTGCGCGACCATTGCGCCATTCGCAATCGGCCGCTAGCACATGCGCCTCGAACGCTTCGACGGTGTCGGCTGGCGCAACCTCCAGCACGCTTGCGATTGCACGGCAGTCCCTGCTGTCCGGCGCGACACGCACCTGCAGGCGCGCATGCAGCAGGCGCACTTCGGCGCCGCCCGCGCCAGCGTATTGGCTGCTGTCCCGCTGCGTATGCGGGAGCACATGATCGACTGCGAGCAAGGCCTCGCCGTACTGCCCGTTCATCTCTAAAGCGCGCGCAAGATTGAGGCGCGCGACGATCGCCGATGCGCGATCGTCCTCGTGGCGCTGGTCGAAGATCGCGATGCCTTGGCGCATCAGCGCGATCGCCTTGTCCAGATTGCCGGCGCCACCGTACGTGTTGCCGAGTACCGTGAGCGAGCGCGCGACCGCAGCGCTATCGGGCGCAAGATGTGCCTGCCGCATCGCAAGCACGCGTTCGCCGAGCTCGGCCGCCGCCGCGTATTTCCTCTGGCGACGCAATGCCGCCGATATATTGTTCATCGAAATGTCGGTGGAGAGATTGCCTACGCCAAACAATTTCTCGTCCAGTGCCAACGCTTCGCGATACGCGACCTCGGCGTCCGCGGGATGCCCGGTGTTGAGCAGCGCATAACCATACGCCGCGGCGAAGTTCGAGCGCTCGAGCAGCGGCAGCTTGTCGCGTCGCTTCGATGCCTCATAGTTGGCTTGAGTGATGCGAATCGCTTCGTCACCGCGTTGCAGGCTCACCAGCACCGAGGAATACAGATCGACGAATTTGCCGACAGCGGCCGCGCCGAGTCCGTCGCTGGCCATCACGTCCTGGTAGGCGTGTTCTAGCGGCGGCAACGCATCGGCGGGGCGATCGAGATTGTTGTACACAATCGCGATCAAGTAGTCGAAGCGTCTCTTCAAGGCCGTGTCACTGCGCGGGTCGTCGCTGACGAAGCCTTGCGCCTGTTGCAATTCACCCAGGGCCGCCGCGGATTGACCGTCCGTATCGAGCGCGCGCGCAAGTTCCATCTGGGTTTCGATGCGCAGGTGCGCGTCGTCGCCCTGCAACGCCGACTGCCGCGCCTTGCGCATCAAGGTCAAGCCGCGCGGATGATCGTCCATTGACAGATAGGCACTGCCCATCGCCATCAGCATGCCCGCGCGCGTGGCCGCATCGAGATCGGTCTGCGTGTCGAGTCTGGCCGCCGCATGCTCGAGCAAGTCAGTTGCGCGCGGATTGCTGCCGTCGTTGCTGCCCGGATCGGCCGCCTTGAACACGCTGGTCATGAATTGGGCCACAGCGCGCGCGTTGCTCGCTTCGTTCTGCGCCAGCACTTCCTGATGACGCGCCTTGTCCGCCTGCCACAACGCAAGGGCGAGGCCCGAAAGGATGCCCGCGAGCGCCAGCGTGCCAAGCGCAGCGGCGAGCCAATGCCGTTGCACGAAGCGCCCGCTACGATAACGCCAGTTGCCGCGACGCGCCGACACCGGCTGGCGCTGCAGATAGCGTTGTACATCATCGGCGAGCGCTTCGACCGAGACATAGCGTTGCTCGGGTTCCTTGCGCAGCGCCTTCAGCACGATCGCGTCGAGGTCGCCGCGCAAGCTCGCACCCAGTTGATTGGGTTCGAGCACGCGTGCCTGCGCGAGCGCGAGCGACTGCGCATCGTGTGTTTGCGCGAGCAACGAAGGCCGCGCCGGTTCGTCGGTGAGGATCGCGCGCTCATAGGCGGCCGGCGTCGATGCGGTCTGGCCATACGGACGACGCCCGGTCAGCAGCTCGTACAGCATCAGGCCGAGCGCATAGACGTCAACGCTGGTGGTGACCGCATCGCCGCGCACCTGCTCCGGCGCCGCGTATTCGGGCGTGAACATGCGCAGTGCCGAACCGGTCGCATGCGTGCCTGGCGCGAGCAGACGCGCAATGCCAAAATCGAGCAGCTTCACTTCGCCGTCGGTGTTGACGAGGATGTTCGACGGCTTCAGATCGCGATGCACGATCAGGCTGCGGTGTGCTTGTGCGACCGCTGCGCAAATCGAAACGAACAGACGCAGTCGGTCGCTGAGCGGCAGACGCTGCGCGTCGCAATACGCACACAGCGGCTGGCCGTCGACGAATTCCATCGCGATGTAAGGCTTGCCGTCGATGGTCTCGCCACCGTCAATCAAACGCGCAATATTCGGATGATCGAGACTGGCGAGAATGCGTCGTTCGCTGCGGAAGCGGCGTTGCAGTTCGCCGGCATCCCAGCCCGTGCGCACGAGCTTGATCGCGGCGCGCTGCTCGAAGTCGCCATCGACACGCTCGCCGAGGTAGACCGCGCCCATGCCACCGTGACCGAGCTCGCGCACGAGCTTCCACGGCCCGACGCGGATGCCCACAAAAGCGCCGCGCTCGTCGGCGCTGGTCTTCGCATCGAGCTGCGCGAGCAGGTCGGGTGCAGCACCGGCGAGTTCGGTTTTGTGATCGGCGGTCGATTCGTCGGCGGCGAGCATGGCGCGCACTTCGTCGCGCACATGCGCGTCGATGCGCGGGTCCGCGATGCCGGCTGCATCGAGAAACGCGGCCCGATCGGCTGGCGGTCGCTCGAGTGCCGCCTCGAACAGGGCACGCGCAAGGTTCCATTGTTCCGGTGTCATCGCGGCGGCGCTCATGCTGGGCGAACGTCGCCATGATATCGGTCACAAGGCGCGCGTGGCACGGGTCGCCGCAATGTCCGTGGCTGCGACACAGTCGGCACTCGCGCGACGGCACTGCGCATACCGTGCACGACGGCATGGCCAGCGTCCGCCGGCGGCTCACGAGAGGATTGCGCAGCATGCGTCACTCACACCATCAAAGGGGCGTTTCGATCGCCCAACGAATCGTCGCCGTCCTCGCCTTGCTGCCACTTTCCGCCGGCGCGGCGGACTATGTGTTCGTCAATGCCTTCGAGCAGACCCGGCCGGTACCGATGCCGCTGATCTCGCGCAACAAGCCGGTCACGGCGAATGCGGGCAATGCGGCGGCGGTGGACGATGGTGAGTACTACGGTGGCGCAACCTGGGATGTCGTGCCGAGCGCGCAGTCGCCTGCCTGGGTCGCTATCCATGTCGGTGCCGGCGCCTCACGCGCGATGCTCAACTGGGTCGCTTATCCGGACAGCAACCTGCCGACGAGCTATCGAATCGAGACCTCCGCCAATTCGACCAATGGGGCCGATGGCACCTGGGCCACCGCGGTGAGCGTGGTCGGCAACGACATTCCAGCGCGCGCGCATCCCTTCGCGTTCGGCAACCAGCAGTGGGTGCGTTTCGTGGTCACCGAAGCGCAAACGGCCGGCGCAGCCATCCGCATCGATGAGATCGACGTGCACGATGCGAGCGCGGGAACCTCCGACAGCTGGATGTTCGTCGGCGATTCGATCACCGCGGCGGCATTCAGCCGTTCGCTGTTCAGCGGCAATTTCCCCGAACGCATCCACGCCGTCGTGCCCGCCTACTTTCCGTTGATGATCGGCGCCGGAGTCGGTGGCACCAACACGGAGACCGGCGTTGCACACATCGACGAATGGATCGCCGCGCATCCGCAGATGCAGAACTGGGTCGTCTCCTACGGCACCAACGATGCGGCCAACATGGATCCGCAGTTCGCGCCGGCATTCGGCGAGCGCCTGCGAGAGATCGTGCGCAACCTGCAAGCGGCGGGTAAGTCCGTGTTCGTGCCGCGGATTCCCTATCGCACCGGCGGCGAGGCGTTCCTCGCGCCGTACAACGCGCAGGTCGACGCGGTATGCAGTGAATTTTCGCTCGGCGCAGCGCCGGACCTCTACGCGTGGTTCATCGCGCACCAGGACCAGCTCTACGACGGCGTGCATCCCAATGACGATGGCTCGCGCGCGATGAACCAGCTGTGGGCCGACGCCGTGCGTCCGTTGTACCCGTAGCGGCTCGGTCTGGCGTCAAGGGCGGCAACACGGTCGGCGCGTCGATGAAGTTTTTGCCCGCCGATGTGCGTACAGGAACATGCAGCCCGATCCGTACCGGAGCGGTGTTGCATTTACTTCCCCGCCAATGGATGCCGTCGCCATGCGTATTTCCGTGCACACCCCCTTGCTCGCGTCTGTCCTTTCGCTATACGGCGCCGGCAGCGCGAACGCGATCGACGTGTATGTCGGCCAAGGGGCGACCTGCGACGCAAGCTCGCTCGGCGAGGCGATTGGCATCGTTGCGGTGAGCGGGTCCGGACCCCATACGATCCATGCAACCAACGAGATCGTTTACGCCAATCAGGCGCTCGCAGTACCTCCCGTGGATCTCACGGTGGTCGGCGAACACGCCTGCGACGGCGCCACGCCCGAGCCGGTGACGATCAATGGCGACGGCTCGCACAGCGTGATCAGCGTGAGTGGATCGAACAACAGCACGCTGACCCTGCGCAACCTGGTGATCCGCGCTGGCGGCAATGACGGCAGCGGTGGCGGACTGGATATTCGCGGCCAGGTCAACGTGACGCTCGACCGCACGCTCGTACGCGACAACATCGCCGACACGGGCGGCGGCGTCTATATCGAAAACGGCGTCGGCAATTCCAGCGGCATCCTGCTGCTGTTGCCGGGATCGCGCATCGAGGACAACACGGCCAACCAGCTCGGCGGCGGCGTCTTTTGCAGTGGCGGTCGCGTGCGCATGCATGCCGACGACACGATCATTCGCGGCAATGCGTCCGTGGGTGGCGGCGGTGGGCTCGCGCTGTTCGATGGTGAATTGACCAGCGGCAAGTACGTCGACGATGCCGTGGACGGCAGCGCCACCGGCGCGCTCATCGAAGACAATGCGGCCGGCACCCTCGGTGGCGGGGTGTATGTCTTCGGTACGCATGCCGGCGTCTATGCCTACGAATTGATCGTCAATGCCAACCACGCCGCCTCGGCCGGTGGCGGCATCGCAGCGAGCAACGGCGCGCATGTCACGATGCAGCGCGATTATCCAAATGGGCCTTCGACCTTCAACTGCCCTGCGTGGCGCGAATGCTCGCGCTTTTCC
>JBDSFA010000281.1:0-1940 GCA_039919785.1 Dokdonella sp.
TGCCCGCGCCAGCGCGGGCGTTGCCAGGAGGTGCGCCATGAAAGACGACACTCACGAATCCGACAGCTTTTACATGCGAAATCACGCGTAAGCGACGACGCGGCTTCCCTTCGGAAGCCCGCGTCAAACGCGGGGATCGAGTCGTTCACGGCGACAAGAACCTGATCGAGAAGCTGGGCCGCAACGATCCCTGCCCCTGCGGTTCGGCACGAAGATTTCAGGAACTGTTGCCTGCGCAGCGGCAAGCTTGATGGCTCTGACCGCGATCACTACTTTTAGGGATTGATCCTGCCTCACGGCAGCCCCAGTCAACGGACGGGGCTGCCGCACCGTCATCGTGGCTTCTGTCTCGATGCAGGCCGGCTTATCCTTCGGGCCACACCGCGAATCCCGCTGTCGACATGCAAGGAAATCAATGAAAACCCTGCTCACTGCGGTCTTCGCCGCACTGGTATTCGCTGGCAGTCCAGCGCGCGCCGAAACGCATGCGTATCTGATGCATTCGGTCGCTACCCAGGCGACGAATCCGGAATGGCGCGCACAGGCGACCGAGCTGGAAACGATCTATGCCGCGCTGGAAAAGCAGAGCGGCGTCGACGCGAAGCTGGTCTATTCCAGCGATCCCGACGTGAATGCATTCGCCACCGATGTCGGCGACGAGAAGGTCGTCGTCGTGCAGGATGGCCTGGTCGAATACGTGAAGGAGGATCGTGACGCGGTCGCTGCCGCGCTCGGTCACGAACTCGCGCATCACAAGGCCGATCACATCCGCGCCGGAAGGCGCAAGCAGGAAGGCGTGCGTATCCTGGGCGCGATCCTCGGTGCCGTGGTCGGCGCGAAGATCGGCGAACACAACGGCGTACTCGCGGGCGCGGTGAGCGGCGCGGCAGTCGGTGTTGGCGCAAACCTGATCGCGCTGAAGTTCAACCGCAACCAGGAATTGGAAGCCGATCGCCTCAGTGTCGACTGGCTGATTGCGGCCGGCTACAACCCGCAAGGCATGTTGCGTCTGCAGAAGAAGCTTGGCGAGCTCAGCGGCAGTCACGCGCACAGTGCGATTTTGAGCACGCACCCGACCAGCGAAAAACGCTACGCCGCCGCCGAGCAGCTGATCGCGAGCCGAGCACCGCCGCAGGATCTGCTGCGGCGTCCGCAGCAACCTCTGGTCAGCGAACACGATCTCGCCGATGCGGTCGCCGCGATCGGTCATGCCGAAGATGCGCGCATCGCCGAAGTGCTCAAACCCAGCGGCGCGCCAGCGGCGGCTCTACTCGAGTCCGGCGAGGGACTGCGTTTCGATGCCTACGCGACCTTGAGCAACGAACTGGCGCTCGCCGGCAACAAGGGCAAGCCGTCCGTGCTCGCGCGGCACAAACTCACCGAAGCGAAGCTGAGTGCGCTGACCCAAACCTATTCGGCACGCATGGCGCAAGATCCAGCCATGGCGGAATATTTTTCTGTGTATTTCTTCCGCGCCAGTCAGGGACGTCTTGCCGCTTACGGACGTGATCTCGCCGACTCCTACGAGAAAGGCCAGCCGCTGAAGCTGGAGCCGCCGTATCCGCTGGAAACGGCGCGCACGCTGTTTGCGGAAATGACGCGGCGCGGCGCCCCGAACCTCGATGATGCCCAACGCGCGGCGGCCGAATCGGAGGTACTCAAGGAGCAGAACCTCAGCTACTACGACTTCCTGATTGCGCACAACTGGTGGTCACGCAAGGCACGCGTCCAGGCACTGGCCGGTGATAGTTCACTGCTGAGCGCCTACTATTCGATTGATGGGGATGCCGATGCGGATACCGTTTCGACCAATGCCGAAGCCGCCGGTGTCCACATCGGCAACAACGTCCACGTCGGCAGCGGCGTGCGTATTGGCGCGGGGGCGAAGGCTGATCACGATGCGGCAGCGCATGCCGAAACAGACGATGCCGCGAACACTC
>JBDSFA010000468.1:0-8339 GCA_039919785.1 Dokdonella sp.
CGAACGCTGCCAGGACCGTGGTCATCACGCCTCGACCCCAGTAGGTGCGCCCAATCCAGTAACCCAATTCCGCGGAATGGCGATGCACGTCGACACCCGGATGCAGACTGACGCCACCGACCGCCGCGCCGTCGATCTCGATCGCCCACGCGCGATCGGATTCGTCGACTGCACGCGCGAGCCAGGCACGGCCGTCATCGCCCGTGTAGGGGTACGGAAAACGGTCGCGCAGTCCGCGCGACACTTCCGCGTGGCTTGCGTTTGCTACGAGGCTTTCGAGGTCGTCGGAGCGCCAGGAGCGCAATAGTGCGACACCGCAATCAAGTTGAGGTGGTGGCAGTGCCAACGGGTTCGTATGCATCGAACAATGCTACATGAATGACGCAGACACTCGGCGTCACTTGCACACGATTGGCAAGTTTGGATCTAGATGCATATCGAGCGTGTTCTGTAGATTGGGGCGAGTGCGTTGGCGTTGTAGCGCGATAGTGGATGCGGCAAAAAGGTCTTCACTGATCCGCAACCACCGCCAGCGCTGCCATCGCCTTCACCGGCCGCAGCAACAACAGCAGCGGAATCGCGACCACCGTCATCACCATCATCAACCAGAAGTCGTTGAGGAATGCGATTGCCGCGGCCTGGCGCGTGACTTCGCCGTTCAAGGCGGCGAGACCGCCCACCGAGCTGCTGAACGTTGGCGGCATCTGCGCCATGTTGCCGCCGAACGGGCTCAGGCGTGACGCGATCTCGGCGTGATTGATCTGCGTGTTGCGTGAAAGCAGGGTCATCACGATCGAGATGCCGACGCTGGAGCCAATGTTGCGCATCAGGCTGAAGATGCCCGCCGCTTCGGTGCGCGCCGATGTCGGCAGTGTCGAATAGGCCATGGTCGAGATCGGCACGAACACGAGGCCGAGGCCGAGGCCCTGCACGACACCGGTTGCCACGATCACGTGCTGCGGCACTTCGAGATTGAAGTGCATCATCTGCCACAGTGAATAGGCGGTCAGGAGCATGCCGATGCCAGCAAGCACGCGCGCGTCGGCGCCGCGCGCCATCAGGCGTCCGACCAGCATCATCGCAATCAAGGTGCCGATGCCGCGCGGCGCGAGCAGCAGGCCGGTGGTGATGACGGGATAGTTCATCAGACCCTGCAGGAACGGCGGCAACAGCGCCATCGTCGCGAACAGCACCACGCCGAGCACGAAGATGAAGATGGTGCTGGCGAAAAAATTGCGATCCGCGAACAGACCGAGATTGAGGAATGGTTTTGCGCTGAGTTTCCAGTGCACGAAGTAAAGATAGAAACCGAGGAATGCGAGCGCGGCCTCGATGTGGATTTCGACCGAGCCGAACCATTCCTGTTGCTCGCCGCGGTCGAGGAATAGCTGCAATGCGCCGATACCGATCGCAAGGAAGGAGAAACCGCGCCAGTCGAAACGCGAACTGTGCGTCTCATCGGTCGGCAGACTCGCCGCGACACCGAACAGCGCAAGCGCGCCGATCGGCACGTTGATCAGGAACACCCAATGCCAGCTGTAGACCTCGGTCAGCCAACCGCCGAGCGGTGGTCCGAGGATCGGTCCAATCATCACGCCCATGCCCCACATCGCCATCGCAGCGCCGTGTTTTTCGCGCGGATAGACATCGAGCAAAGTCGACTGCGACAGCGGAACCAGTGACGCGCCGAACAGGCCTTGCAGCAAACGGAACGCAACCATCTCGCCGATGCCGTTCGCGATGCCGCACAGGATCGACGCGACCGTGAAACCGGCTATCGCGATCAGCAGCAGGCGCCGGCGACCCATGATCGAGGCGAGCCAGCCGGTCGCAGGTGTCGCGATCGCGGCGGCGACGATGTACGAGGTCAGCACCCAGGAAATCTGGTCCTGCGTCGCCGACAGCGAGCCCTGCATGTTTGGCAACGCCACGTTCGCGATCGTCGTGTCGAGCGCCTGCATCAGCGTCGCCAGCATCACCGAGATGACCAGCAAGCCGCGGTTGGCCACTTCGCGATGGGTGGCGTGCGTGTGGCTCATGGTTCGACCGTGCGGCGGCTCACGCCGCGCCGTGGCTGGTAAAGGCGTTGCGCGACAGGCGCCGAGCGATTTCGCTGTAGACCGGGATCAAGGTGCCGACGATCTCCTCTGCCGCAAATGCCGCTTGGCGCGATGCATCGCTGGTAACCGCGACGGATTGCTCTTCGTGCACGAATTGCGCAATCGAATGGAAAAGGTCGGTTGTCCGGAACATCGTTTCACTCCATGCCTGCGCACGTGCGCAGGCGTTTGTTGGCGTCATGTTGGATCAGGGATTGCGCGCGACGCGCGCGGCAGGCTCCGCGCCACCCTGCCAGCGACCGAGAACCGAGTTCTGCTTGCCGGTGTCGATGTCGACATTCGTGCTCATGCCCGCGCGCAGGATCATGCCGTCGTGCTGCGCCTCATCGAGCGCAAGACGCACCGGGATGCGCTGCACGATCTTGACCCAGTTGCCGGTCGCGTTCTGCGCGGGCAGCAACGAGAACTCCGCGCCGGATGCGGGACTGATCGAGGCAACACGCGCCTTCCACTTCATGCCCGGATACGTATCGACTTCTATCGTCGCCGATTGCCCGACCGCGACATGCGTAAGATCAGTTTCCTTGAAGTTCGCATCGACCCACAGCGTGTTCGCGATCAGCGGCATCGCCGCCTGTCCGGTGGCGAGGAAATCGCCCGGCTGCAGCGTGGTCTTGCCGACAATGCCGGCCATCGGCGCACGCACGGTCGCATGATCGAGGTCGAGTTTCGCCTGCGCCAGCTGAGCCAGTGCAAGCCGGTAGCCGGCAAGTTTCTCGTCCGGCGTTTCCGGCAGTCCGCCGAGCATGTTCTGCGCCTTCGAAACCTCCGCTCTATTCGCATCCTTCTTCGCATGCGCGGCGGCAAGATTGTTGGCGGCGTCATCGAGCATCTGCTGCGCGATCAGTCCGCGCCCACGCAGCTCCTTCATGCGCGCAAACTGTTGTTCCTTGTATTTCAGGTCGGCCGACGACGAACGCACGTCCGCTTGCGCGGAGGCATAGCCGCTGCGCGCGGCATCGAGCAGGCCCCTGACCGATTCCACCTGCGCCTGCATGCGTGCATAGGCGATTTCGAGTGGCTCCGGATCTATGCGGAACAGCACATCACCCTTTTGCACGACGCCGTTCTCGCGCACGTTCACTTCGACGACGCGACCACCCACCTGCGGCGCGATCGTCACGTGATCGGCCTGCACGTAAGCGTTGTCAGTCGACGCGAAGCGCCCCGACGTGACATACAGCCAGCCACCGATCACCAGTACCAGCGCCGGCCCGCCGATCCACATCAATGTCCGCGTCCAGCGGCGCTTGGGTATCGGTTTCGCTTCGACAGCCTGTGGAATTTTTGATTGCGGGTCGCTCATGACTTGCCTCGTTCTTCATTCGGCGCACCATCCAGCGCAACCAGGTTGTCCTTGATCTGCGCGAGCACGCGAAGCAGTGTTTCGAAATCAACGCGTTTGACGTCGCGCAATGCGTCGTCGCGCAAACCGCTCGCGATGACTTCCATTTCATCGACGACCGCGTGCGCCTTCGGCGTCAGGTATAGACGCCAGCGGCGACGGTCAGCCGGATCGGCGCGACGTTCGATGTAGTCGGTCTTTTCGAGCCGATCGATGACGCGACCGACGGGGATCGGCTGCATGTCGAGGAAGTCAGCAAGCTCGGTCTGCGAGACGCCTTCCTTGCGGCGAATCGTCTTCAACGCACGCCATTGCGCACGCGTCAACTTGAACTGCGTCGCGCGTCGATCAAAGTGCGTGCGCAGGTGGCGGGTCACGTCCTGCATCAGGTACGCGAAGGTGCTATCGGTTGCCTTGGTCATCATGGACGAAGATATTATGTCCTAGGCAGCATACTTACAATACCCGGCGGTACATGTTTTTATTCGGGATCGCCAAATGGCGTCAGAATGCGGTTTCAAAATCCTCTGAGGGCACCGATGTGATCGAAATCATCGAAGCCGACATCACCTCTCTGGCGGTCGACGCGATCGTCAATGCGGCGAACGAGGCCCTGTTAGGCGGTGGCGGCGTCGATGGAGCGATCCACCGGGAAGCCGGACCCAATCTCCTCGCCACCTGTCGCGCGCTGCCACAAGTGCGTCCGGGCGTGCGCTGCCCGACCGGGGAGGCGCGCATCACGCCGGGCTTCCGGTTGCCAGCACGCTTCGTGATCCACACGGTTGGACCGATCTGGCGCGGCGGAAGCCACGGCGAAGCGGAACAGCTGGCGTCGTGCTACCGCGAGTCGATGCGCGTCGCATCCGCACATCGCATCGAACGTCTCGCGTTCCCGGCGATCAGCTGCGGCGTGTTCGGCTACCCGCTCGAACAGGCCGCAACGATTGCGGTGCGCACGCTGCGCGCCGCGGAAACGATGGACAATTCGTCGCACACCATCCTTTTGTGCTGCTTCGGCGACACCGTCGCAAACGCATTCCGCGCCGCCCTCCTCGCTGATTGAGTCGTATTGCCGCGAAACGTGTCGCGGATTGATCAGGATTCGCGCGCACCCTCGCGTGGGGCCTGACGTAGCACTGCACGCGCGTCGCATATGCGCATAACCAGCCATCCTTTCCGTCGCGCGGGCGGCGAGCCTAGCATCAAGGTCCCTCCGGACGTCTGGACGTCCATTCAAGGACTCTGCCGTGCCAGCCCTGCCCGCCCCGATGATCACGCCGCTGCCCGGGCAGGGTCTCGATGAAATCCTGCGATTGCTCGACGGACTCGATGCGCCCACCCTGTGGTGGCTTTCTGGCTATGCCGCCGCACAGGCAAGCCATGCCGGCAGCGCCGCGCGTGCGTTGCCGCCGGCACCCGTGCGAGAAGCAGGGCCGCAGGAACGCCTGACGATCATTTATGGAACTCAGACGGGCAATGCCCGGCGGCTTGCCGAGAAGCTCGCCCACGATGGGGAGAATGCCGGTCTCGCTGTCCGCCTCGTGCGCGCAGACGCCTATCCGCAGCGCGAGCTGAAATCGGAACGCCTGCTTTATATCGTGATCAGCACGCAAGGCGACGGCGATCCGCCAGATGACGCACGCGGGCTCTTCGATTTCATCGTCGGCAAGCGCGTGCCGCAGCTGGTCGATCTCAAGTACGCCGTGCTCGGCCTCGGTGATTCGAGCTACCCGCAGTTTTGCGCGATCGGCCGTCGCCTCGATGCACGCCTGAGCGAACTCGGCGCTGCGCGTGTATTGGCGGCCGGCGAAGCCGATGTCGACGTCGAAACCGTCGCGACTCCGTGGCTGGAAAAAGCGCTTGGGGCCGCACGCGAAACGCTCAAAGCCGCTGCACCGCGCGCGACGGTGACGCCGCTGCGTCCACACGCATTCAACGCCGAGTGGAGCCGCGAGCGTCCGTTCGCCGCGGAACTGCTGGTCAATCAGCGCATCGTTTCCCGCGAGGGCGCGCGCGCCGTGCATCATGTCGAACTGTCGCTGGAAGGCTCCGGCCTGACCTATGAACCCGGCGACTCGCTGGGCGTATGGCCGACGAATGCGGCTGCGCTGGTTGATGCGGTCCTGCAGACGCTACAGCTGGATGGCCAGACGCGCGTCACGCACGCAGGCGAAACGCAGTCGCTGCATGCGTGGTTGAGCACGCGGCGCGAACTCACCAGGCTTGCGCGACCGTTCATCGCGGCGCACGCGGCGCACGCACGCGCGGAAGATCTCAATCGCCTGCTTGCCCCGGATCGCAATAGCGCCCTCGCCACGTTACTCAACACGCATCAGGTCATCGACCTGCTGCGCGAATTCCCGGCCGCGTGGAACGCGAACGAGCTCGTTGCCGCATTGCGCCCGCTGACTCCACGCCTGTATTCGATCGCGTCGAGCCGCCGCCGTGTCGGTGACGAAGTGCACCTGACGGTCGCGAACGTCGTCTGGGAAGCCTTCGGCCATGCGCACGCCGGTGCCGCATCGTCGTTCCTGACCTCGTGCGAAGACGGCGCACGCGTGCCCGTCTTCATCGAGTCGAACGACCGCTTCCGACTGCCGGATGTCGATACCGATGTGATCATGATCGGACCGGGCACCGGCGTCGCACCCTTCCGCGCGTTCGTGCAGGAGCGCCACGAAGCGGGCGCGCGCGGACGTAACTGGCTGTTCTTCGGCAATCGGCATTTTCAAGACGACTTCCTGTATCAGACCGAGTGGCAAGAAGCGCTGCGCAAAGGCGCACTGCATCGCCTCGACCTCGCGTTCTCGCGCGATCAGGATTCAAAAATCTATGTGCAGGATCGCCTGCGCGAGCACGGGCGCGAGTTGCACACGTGGCTCGAAAACGGGGCGCGCCTGTATGTGTGCGGCGATGCCACGCAGATGGCCAGGGACGTACACGAAACGCTCACCGACATCTTCGTGACGCATGGCGGCCTCGATCGCGAAGGCGCGCAGGCGCACCTCTCCGAACTGATCCAACAAGGGCGCTACGCCCGCGACGTCTATTGAAATGACAAACACGCCCTCCCACCTCGAAGACATCAAGGCCGCCAGTCGCTTCCTGCGCGGTGGTATCGCCAGGGGTCTGGCCGATCCGATCACCGGCGCAATCAGTGACGACGACAACAAACTGCTGAAATTCCACGGCAGCTACCAGCAGGACGACCGCGACCTGCGCGAGGAACGGCGCCGGCAAAAACTCGAGCCGGCGTACTCGTTCATGATCCGCGCGCGCCTGCCCGGCGGCGTGGTGACGCCTGCGCAGTGGCTCGCCTTCGATGCCATCGCACGCGGCCACGCGAACGGAACGCTGCGCATCACCACGCGGCAGACCTTCCAGTGGCACGGCGTGATCAAGCGCCGGTTGAAACCGACGATCGCCGCGATCAATGCGAGTTTTGTCGACACGCTCGCTGCGTGTGGCGACGTCAATCGCACCGTGGTCACCTCGGCCAATCCGCTGCAATCCTCGGCGCACCAGATCGCGTACGAATGGGCTTCACGCTTGTCCGAACACCTGCTGCCGAACACGCGCGCGTATCACGAGATCTGGCTTGATGGCGAAAAGATCGCTGGTGACTTGGAAGAGTCGGAACCGCTCTACGGCGCGACCTACCTGCCGCGCAAATTCAAGATTGGCCTCGCCATTCCGCCGACCAACGACATCGACGTATTCGCGCAGGATCTTGGCCTTGTCGCGATCATCGAGAGCGGCGAGCTCAAGGGATTCAATGTTGCTGTCGGCGGTGGCATGGGCGCAAGCCACGGCGATCCGACGACCTGGCCGCGCCTCGGCGACGTGATCGGTTTCGTGTCGCCGGAACGACTGCTCGCGCTCGCCGAAGCCGTGCTGACCGTGCAGCGCGATTTCGGCAATCGCAGTCAACGTCTGTATGCGCGACTGAAGTACACGATCGAGCATCGTGGCCTCGACTGGTTCACGCGCGAACTCGAACAGCGCCTCGGCTTTGCGCTGGAGCCGGCACGACCTTTCGCGTTCGCAAGCAACGGCGATCGCTACGGCTGGATCGAAGGCGACGACGGTCGCTGGCACTTGACCCTGCATATCGCAGCCGGCCGCGTCGCTGATACGCCGGGCCAGCCGTGGCTCACCGGCCTGCGCAAGATTGCGCGTGTGGTTGGCGGTGCGGCTTCCGATGTGCAATTCCGTCTGACCTGCAACCAGAACCTCATCATCGCCGGCGTTGCTGCCGACGATCGCGCCGCGATCGATGCACTCGTGGCGCAGCATGCGCTCGATGGCTATCGCGCACAGAGCGGCATCCGCCGGCATGCGCTCGCCTGTGTTGCGCTGCCAACTTGCGGCCTCGCCATGGCGGAAGCGGAACGCTATCTGCCTGAGCTGCTGCCGAAGCTCGAAGCGCAGCTCGCGCGACATGGCTTGTCGGATGCACCGATCGGCTTGCGCCTGTCCGGCTGCCCGAATGGTTGCTCGCGACCGTATCTCGGCGAGATCGCACTCGTGGGCCGTGCGCCGGGCCGCTACGACCTGCGTCTTGGCGCGGATTTTCGCGGTCAGCGACTCAACCGGCTGCATCGCCAGAACATCGACGAAGCCGAAATTCTCGCCACTCTCGATCCCTTGTTTGCGCAATACGCGCATGAACGGTCGACCGACGAAGACTTTGGCGATTTCCTGTTGCGCGCAGGCGTGCTTGCACCGGAAGCCCCGCGCACAATTGCTGCCACGGTGATTGCATGAACCCGCCCGACCTACTGACTGCCGCCGAAGACCTGCGCGCGCGTGCCGACCTCAACCGCTGGCTGTCGAAACTGCCGGCCGTCGAACGCATCGCCTGGGCCGCGCAG
>JBDSFA010000415.1:0-7254 GCA_039919785.1 Dokdonella sp.
CGGATGGCAGTGCGACTTCGCCGAGCGATTTCACCAGCCGCTCGCTGACCGCGCAGACGATTCCGGCCGGAAGCTCGACGTACACCTTCGACGTCAGCGTGAACGGCGATACCACGACCGAGCCGGATGAAACCTTCACGGTCAACGTCACCAATCTCAGCGGCAATGCGATCCCGACCGACGGCCAGGCCATCGGCACGATCGTCAATGACGACATCCAGAAAATCCACGACGTGCAGGGCAGCGGTGTCGCAACGCCGATCCCCGGCGCGACGGTTACCGTCGAAGGCGTCGCCACTGCGGTGTTCCCGGGCGCGAACAAGCTCAATGGTTTCTTCCTGCAGGAAGAAGACGCCGATGTCGATGCCGATCCCAACACCTCCGAAGGCATCTTCATCCTCTGCTCTTCCTGCGTCGTCGGTGCGGTGTCGGAAGGCCAGCGCGTGCGCGTTACCGGCACCGTGTCCGAATTCAACGGCATGACTGAAATCGCCTCCACCTCGGTGCTCGTGACCGATGCCGGTAACCACATGGCCGAGGTCACGCCATCACCGGTCAGCTTGCCGATCAGCGGCGACGTCGATGTGTTCTACGAAGCGCGCGAAGGCATGTTGATCACCTACGTCGACACGCTGACCGTGTCCGACTACTTCCAGTTGTTCCGTTTCGGTCAGATCCAATTGGTCGGCGGCGATCGTCCGCGGACCTATACCGAAGACAACGCCCCGAGCGTCGCTGGCTACGCCACACATCTGCAGGATCTCGCAGCTCGCCAGGTCATCCTCGACGACGACACCAACGCGCAGCAAGCGCCGCTGCTGCAAGCGAGTGGCAGCCAGGCTGTGTACTACCCGCGTGCGAACGGCGGCTTCTCGGCGGGCACGCAAGGCGTCGACTATTTCCGTGGCGGCGACCAGGTGAATGGACTGACCGGCGTGCTGCAGTGGGGCTATCCGGGCTTTGGCGCCAACACCTGGCGCATTCGCCCGAGCAATACCTATCCGACCAGCTTCACGGTCGCCAATCCGCGTCCGGCGACACCGCCGGCTGTTGGCGGCTCGATCCGTGCGGTCGGCATGAATCTGCTGAACTACTTCACCACAATCGACACGACCTCGAGCAACTCGTCCGGCCCTTGCGGTCCGACCGGTACGCTGGACTGCCGTGGCGCTGATAGCGTTGCAGAACTCAATCGCCAGCGCGAACGCGCATCGGTCGTCGTGTGCACGCTCAATCCCGATGTCTCCGCGTTCATGGAGCTGGAAAACACGACGCCGAGCGCCACCATCACCGATCTCCTCGGTGCAGTGAATACGCGTTGCGGTGGTGCTCACCCGTATGCTTTCATCAATACCGGCGGCACGCTCGGCACCGACGCGATCCGCGTGGCGCAGATCTACCGCACTGGTGTGCTGTCGCCGGTCGGATCGCCGCTGGTCGATCTGGATCCAATCCACAACCGCCCGCCGACGGCGCAGACCTACGATGTGGTGGATGCGACGAACCCGGCTTTCGGCCAGCGCTTCACGGTCATCGCGAACCATTTCAAGTCGAAGGGCAGTTGCCCGCCGAGTGGTGCCGACAGCGACCAGCTCGATGGCCAGGCCTGCTGGGCGTCAACGCGCACGCAGCAGGCGACACGTCTGCTCACCTGGATCAACGCTACGGTCATTCCCGCGGCCGGCGATGCCGACGTGTTGCTGCTCGGCGACTTCAATTCGTACGCGCACGAAACGCCGGTGACCACGATTGAAGCGGGCGGCTACCACGATCTGGAAACGGAATTGCACGGCGTGAACTCGTACTCGTACCTGTTCAGCGGCGAATTGGGTCATCTCGATTTCGCCTTCGCGAGCAACAGTTTCGCCAGTCAGGTCACGGGCGCGGACGCATGGCATATCAATGCCGACGAAGCCGACCTGTTCGATTACAACGACGAAATCAAGGACACCGGCGAAGCCGCGTTCGAAGAGAAGCCGGACGGTTCCGCATTGGTACCGCCGCGCGTGGTGTTCGAGCCGGTGACGCCATATCGCGCGTCCGATCACGATCCGGTGCTGGTCGGCCTGTTCGGCACTACTTCATCCGACCTCTCGGCTACCGTCGTCGATACGCCCGATCCGGTCAACGCGGGTAGCGCGCTCACCTACACGATCACGATGACCAATGCGGGCCCGGATGCGGCCGGCTCGGCAACGTGGATCGATACCCTGCCGGCAGGTACCACCTTCGCCTCGCTGAGTGCGGCGGCGGGTTGGAGCTGCACGACGCCAGCGGGGGGTGCGGGCGGCGCGATCAATTGCAGCAATCCTTCCTTTGCGACGACAAGTTCGGCATTCACCCTTGTGGTTACCGTCAATTCGTCCGTGGTTGCAGGTACGGTGCTGAGCAACTCGGCGACCATTTCCTCGGGCAGCGGCGATCCGACGCCTGCCAACAACACCGGCACGGCGACAACCACCGTATCGGCTTCGGCCAACCTGTCGACGAGCGTCGTCGACTCACCCGATCCCGTGGTCGCAGGCAACAACCTCACGTATGCGATCACGCTGACAAACGCGGGCCCGAGCAATGCGGCAACGGCGTCGTTGTCCGACACGCTGCCGACCGGCACCACGTTTGTTTCGCAGACGACGCCAGCGGGTTGGTCGTGCACCACTCCTGCGGTCGGTGCCAGCGGCGCGGTTTCGTGCAGCAATGTATCGATGGCCGTGGGCAGCGCCGCGTTCACGCTCGTCGTCAAAGTTGCGGCCAACGTTGCGGGTGGCACGGTGCTATCGAACACCGCTACCGCCGCGTCGACGACGCCCGACCCGACGCCTGGCAATGAAAGCGCTACCGCCACCACGATCGTGCAAGCGGCGCCGCAGGGCAATCTCACGATTGCGCCGACGTCCTTACCGTTTGGAAACCAGCCGGTCGGTACGACCAGTGCACCGATGATGGTAACCCTGGGCAACAGCGGCGCTGCGTCACTCGACGTCACGGCTTTGAGTACGCCGAGCGGAGCGTTCGCACGTTCGGGTGGCACTTGCGCGGCGGCCGTGCCGATCACGATCGCAGCGGGCACGAACTGCACGCTCGCCTATACGTTCACGCCGGGTGGACCGGGCGCGGCCTCGCAGACGCTGACCGTGACCGCCAATGCGACGGGCAGCGGCACCATTGTCTTGTCGGGTACGGGAACCACGCCGCAGGTGGACATCGCGTTGTCGATCACCGACAACCGCCACGTCGTGCAGCTGGGCGACACGCTGAACTACGTGATCACCGTGACCAACGCGAGCGGTCCAGGAACAGCCACGGCAACGGTGGGCGATGCGCTACCCGCTTCGCTGACCGCCGGAAGCTGGACCTGCGTGCCAACCGGCGCTGCCACCTGCGCCAACGGCAGCGGCAACGTGCTCAGCGACGTAGCGACCCTGCCAGCCGGCACGCACGTGACCTATGTCTACTCGGCAACCGTGCAACCGAGCGCAAGCGAAACGATCGCAAATTCGGCGACAGCGACCGTGGCGGCCGGCGTCATCGATCCCAACACCGCGAACAACACGGCAGTTGATACGCCGGTCGATGTGGTCGTGATCTTCAAGGATGGTTTCGACGACAGCGGCGTAACCCTGGCATTGGATGGCTATAGCGATAGCGCCGGCTTCGTCAGTGCACAGCTGCTGCTCAATCCCTCGTTGCTCAGTGGCCTCGGCGTCGCGCCGGTCGCCATTGCGACAGGCGAGACGGCCAACACGAAGACCGCGTTCACGATCGAACTGGCGCGCTTCAATAGCCAGACCGTGATGCGACTCCTGACGCGCGACGCCAAGGGTGGCAACGAGCGTAGCGAGTGGCGCGCCATCGACGCGAGTGCGCATGCCCTCGACTTTGCCTGGCAGTCGGCAGCATCTGGCAAGGCGGATGGCTATCTGCGCCTCGCGGCGGGCACGTCCACGCTGCAATCGGCAGCGCGTGCCGACAGTGAACGGCTGGTGCGGATGCGCGTCGCCGTCCGCAACGGCGTCGCATGGTTGTCGTTGTTGAAGGACTGATCGCAGGACACGTTCAAGCGTCAGCCATTCCGTTCTGGATTCCAGTACGGGATGGTCACTCAGCGCAGAGGCTGCAGCTGATGCTTGAAGACATCTGATGGCTCAGAAAAGAAGCCCGGGCTGGTCCCGGGCTTCTTTTTGTGTGGGTGTTGCGCTTGGGAGGGAGTAGCCGCCCTGGGCCAGGCGGTCGCTGAAACAATTTGCATCGCTACTACCACGCGACACGCAGGTCGTGCCGCGGCCGGTGTCGTCAGGTTCGCTGGGTAAAAGATGCCGCGCCTGAATGCAGCGTCCTGCTGGCATCGCGGAACCGTGCAATGCGTTGCCCTGAATGTCAGCAGACGATCAAGACTTTCAATCGTATCCGTCCTTGAAAATAAGATCCTGCAACTCGTATGCGCCGATGTCGACGACGGGCGTATCGCTTCGAATCGCGACGATACGCGCGAGACCCGCCAAATCGTAGGTGCCCGTTCCGCCCGGCGCCGCGTTCGTTCCTGCGTCGATAAGGGGGGAATCGCTGGCAAGCGCATAGCTTCCGCCGCCGACAAATCGGGGATCGACATTCACATCATCCGTTTCGGTGAAGTTGATTCCGCTGAACGTGCCGATGTCGTTGTTTGCAAGCGTGGAAGGTCCCGAGTCGATGCTGCCGGGTAGGGTGAGGCGCAAGTCGTCCCCGCCGAAGTTGCCCCAGACGATATTGTTCGAAAGACTGAACGTGGCACCGACCGGCGTGTTGATGAAAACGCTGGCGTAGTTCGCGCCAGTGGTATTGGAGGTCACCGTATTGTTGGTGAAAATACCGCTGTGCGGTGGTGTCCCCGAGGCGACGGCCGCGGTGAGAAACACGGTAATTCCGCCCGATGTATTGCCCGCGAACAGATTGTTGGCCACGCGCACGACGCCTACCGCGCCTGCGAAAAGGACGCCGCCGCCGTCCGCGGGCGAGGAATTGTCGACAAACACATTGCTGTCGATATCGACCTGAGTCGCTGAGCCATAAGTATTTGCATGGAGGGCGGCACCGAGGCTGTGCTGGAATGTCAGATGCCGTACCTTGATTGCGCCCATATTGGCCGCTACCAGGAAATTCGAAAGATCGAGGATAGGCGATGTTCCTCCACCGTCGAGTATGCTCAGAGAAGCGTCGGCGACGTGATCGCCGCATGGCTGATCCATCAGCGGCTTGAATCCACCTTCGATCGTCAGCGCCTTTTCGTCGAAGGTGACATAGCTGAGCACGCTGTCGATCGGATAGGTGCCGGCTGCGACTTCGATGGTGGTATCACCCAAGCTGCTCGCGGCGTTCGCCAGCGCCGTCTGAAACTCGGCGGTGCTGGTCACGCAAACGACGGTCGGCGCGGTTCCGGCGATGGCGGTCTGCGCAAATCCCAGAAGTAGCGTCGAAACCGGCACGCCTCCCAGTAAAATATTATTGATGAGTCGACGCATTTATTACTCCTGCAAACGGGTTTTCCAATCAAAATGATATCCACCATTGACTAGCGTCGGGTCGCGGGGGCCATCAGCAACCGACCATGGCGGCGATTCGATGCGTATCGGGTTTCCCGCGCAGGATACATCGCCGGTGGAAAACGCGTTGCCACTGAAGCGACTGCTATGAACGAAGCGATCTGCAGAGGTCGAGCGAGTCCGATTGCCTCGTTTGCTGGATTGCAGTCGCGACGCATGCAGGGTGCGATCACCAAAGCGAATATCTACACGGCGGCGCAATGTAGGCGTCAAACGTCATGGAAATATTTACCGCACGTCCAGAGGAAATCGTCGCAATTATCGCTTTTGCGAGCCATATCACGGGCGTTTCCGTCGGCGCGGTCCTCTCGATCCCTAGTGTGCCTTCCGAACCCCAGGCACACTCAACGATCGAGACGCTCGATGATATCGGCAGCGGCGCACTGCTGTTCAGAGCTGTTCTCTTCATTGTCGGCATGATCGTGGTTGCGACGATCGTTGCCGGACTTCGGCATATCGGATACGCCGGTCCCTTTTCGGTGTGTTCGATCAGCACGGTATTCGGACTGATCGCGATTGCCGACGACCTCAGATTCGGAACGGCTGCGCTGGTGGTCGGGCGCGCAGCCAGCTATCTGTTTTGCCGATATGCGAATCGCGATGCAGCCGCTTTTCCCGACGCAGGCTAGGTTGCGCGGGGAATGCGATTCGCATTTGGTCGAATCCGGCGATGCAGGCGCGCGCATGCAGCCGATTCACATCAGGAAAATAGTCGCCAAGCCCAGAAAAATGAAGAACCCGCCACTGTCGGTGAGTGCGGTGATCATCACGCTCGACCCCATCGCCGGGTCGCGGCCGAACTTGAGCAGGCTCATCGGAATGATCACACCCATCAGCGCTGCGAGTAGCAGGTTCAAGGTCATCGCGGCGGTCATGACGAGGCCGAGTGCGGCGTTGCGATAGAGCAGCCACGCGACGACACCGATCACGCTGCCCCAGATCAGGCCGTTGACCAGGGCGACGCCGAGTTCCTTGCGCAGCAGGCGCTTGCCGCTGGTCGGGCTGATTTGATCGAGGGCGAGTGCGCGTACGATCATCGTGATGGTCTGGTTGCCGGAATTGCCACCGATGCCGGCGACGATCGGCATGAGTGCCGCGAGCGCCACGAGTTTCTGGATCGAACCTTCGAACAAGCCGATTACACGCGATGCAATGAACGCGGTGACCAGATTGGTCGCAAGCCAGGCCCAGCGGTTGCGCAGGGATTTCCACACCGATGCAAAGATGTCTTCGTCTTCGCGCAGACCGAAACGCTCGCGCACGTCGGCATCGCTTTCCTCACGGATCACGTCGACCATCGCGTCGATGGTCAGGCGTCCGATCAGGTGCCCCAAGGTATCGACGACGGGCGCCGTGACGAGATCGTAGCGCTCGAATGACTGCGCCGCGTCGACGACGTCGTCTTCCGGATGGAAGGTGTTCGCGTCGGCCGCCATCACCGCACTGACCAACTTGGCCGGGTCGTTGACCAGCAGCCAGCGGATCGGCAGCACGCCGGTAAGCAGGGTTTCGTGGTTGACGACGAACAGTTTGTCGGTGTGGTCGGGTAATTCCTTCAACCGCCGCAGATAGCGCAACACGGTTTCGAGGGTCACATCCTCGCGGATCGTCACCATGTCGAAATCCATCAGCGCGCCGACCTGGTTTTCCTCCCACGACATCGCCGACTGCAATT
>JBDSFA010000296.1:0-3215 GCA_039919785.1 Dokdonella sp.
CCTGCGCGAACCAGCGTAACGGCAAGCGCATGCCCAGCACGCGCACGCGCACGACTTGCCACACGACGACCGCCGCCTGCGCCTGCAAGCGGAATGCGAAGGTGGCCCACCCCAGTCGCTCGCACAGCAGACCGTCTTGCGCCCAAAGCCGCGAGCGCATTGCGTGCCCCGCGATATGCCGCGTCCAACGTTCGCCGTGCGCATCGGCGTCGATCTCGACCTCGATCGGGCCCATTCCAGCCGGCGGCAGGTGCGCGGCGCGAATGCACAGCGCAGCAAGCAGACCGCGGCCCCGTTCGACCTCGACCTCGCCGCGATAGCGCCGTATGCCTGCGTGCAGATGGAGGGAACGCACCTGGGGCGGCAAGGACGCGAACGCATCGCCAAGCACGCTCGGGAACAGCGCGCGTGGTTGATCCTCGATGGAAAGGAAGGTCGGGCTTTGCGCTACCGGCGCGGTCGTCACCGCGGGCTCGATCCAGATCAGCGTCGCAAAGCGTCCGGTCTCGCGTTCGCGTCGATAGGAATAAAAACGCGGGTCGCGGAAGGTGTCCAGTTCGCCGCCGCGGACGCGCGAAACGCCGGCCGCGGCCAGGCGCTGGCGCGCGAGGGCATAGAGATCGCACAGCCAGTGGCCTGGCCGCGTCGGCGTGAACGCGGCCGCAGCGCGCGGATCGATGGTGATGAAAGCATCACGTACTTCATCGCCCACCTCATAGGACGCGGCGGCGATTGCGGGTCCCAGCCAGGCAATGAGTCTCGACGCGGGCGCGGGCAGGTTTGCGATCGTGGCCTCGATCACGCCGCCGACAAGCCCGCGCCAGCCTGCGTGTGCGATGCCGATAGCGGAGCCGTCGTCGCTGCACAGGACAACCGGCAGACAATCGGCGGTCAACACGGCGATAACGACGCCGGCGGCATGGGTGACGGCCGCATCCGCGGTGGGTTCGCTGCCGATCGCGGACGCATCGGCGTCGACTACATCGACGCCATGAACCTGACGCAGCCATCGCGGCGCCGACGGCAATCCCAGTAGCGGAATCAGCCCGGCACGATTGGCGGCGACGGCAGCGGGCACATCACCACTGCGCGCGCCGAGGTTGCAGGCATCAAACGGCGGCTGCGACTCACCCTGCATCGCACGCGTCGTGACGACGGCGCGCACCCTTGCCGGCGCATCCCAATCCGGCGTCAGCCAGGGATCATTTTTCATTACCGGCGTTGACCCGCATGTCCTCGCGCAGTGCCGCCAGCAACGCTTCCATGTCGGCGGGGCGCTCGGCCTCGACCGCGATCGTCTTGCCGGACTTCGGATGCTGGAATTCCAGGCGCTCGGCGTGCAAGGCCTGGCGCTTGAATGCGCGCAGCGCAGCAATGAATTCGGGACTGGCGGCCTTGGGCAGCTTGAGCAGGCCGCCGTACTGAGGATCGCCAAGCAAAGGATGGCGCACATGCGCCATGTGCACGCGGATCTGGTGCGTGCGCCCGGTTTCGAGGCGGCATTCGACCAGGGTCATCGCGCGGAAGCGTTCACGTACGCGATAGTGGGTGACCGCATCGCGGCCGTCCTCGCGCACCGCCTGCTTGAGGCGGTCGTGCGGGTGGCGGCCAATCGCTGCGTCGACGCGGCCGCCGGAAATCATCGATCCGTACACAATGGCCGCGTACTGTCGGTGCACGTCTCGCGCGGACAACTGCGCGACCAGCGAGGTATGCGCGCGCATCGTTCGCGCAACGACCATCAAGCCAGACGTGTCTTTGTCGAGCCGGTGCACGATGCCGCCGCGCGGAATCTGCGCAAGCTTCGGGTCGTAGTGCAACAACGCATTCTGCAGCGTGCCGTCGGCATTGCCTGCGCCCGGATGCACGACCAGGCCAGCCGGTTTATTGACCACCAGCACGTCGGCATCCTCGTGCCGGATGTCGAGCGCTATGTCCTGCGCCTGCGCGCCGATCTCGCGCTCCAACTTCACAACAAGCGCAATCGCCTCGCCACCACGCAGGATCTGACGTGGCGCAGCCGTGGCGCCATCAAGCAGCGCAGCGCCTGATTTGATCCACGTCGTGAGGCGCGAACGCGAATAGTCCGGGAACAGTTCGGCCAGGGCCTGGTCGAACCGGCGCCCCGCGAGTTCGACCGGAACAATGATATTCAGGCTGGATTCCGTTTCGGTCATGCTGACATCCTGCAAGTTGTGCGTTTCCAGCGGGGGCGAAGTTCGGGTTATGATCGCGGTCCGAACGCGGGGCCATGAGGCGCCGGCAGCTCGACAGGATTCAAGCATTCAAGGCGGAGCCGGGCCAACCCGGCACAGCAAAGCCGCCGGGTTCACCCATCCCTTCATCATCGCAGAGCCTGCCCCCCGCATGCGAGTCTCCCGAACTTTCCGTTTCGTTATGCGCCTCACCCTGCTCGTGACCTTGGTCGCGCTGGCTGGCTGTTCCTGGTTCCACCATGGCAAGAAAGGCGACCCGATGGATACGCTGCCGGTCGAGCAGCTGTACCAGCAAGGCGTGTCCGCGATGGAAAGCGGCAACAACGACTACGCCATCCGTTCATTCCAACGCCTGATCGCACGCTTTCCGTTCGGCCCCTACACCGAACAGTCTCAGCTCGATTTGGCCTACTCGCAATTCAAGTCTGACAAACCGGACGATGCGTATTCCACAGTCAACCGCTTCATCAAGACGTATCCGACGCACAAGCATGTCGACTACGCCTATTACCTGCGTGGCTTGATCAATTTCAACCGCTCGGGTGGGTTTCTGGAGCGCTATGTCGGCCTCGACATGAGCAAGCGCGACCAAGCCAACCTGCGCCAGTCGTTCGACGATTTCGGCGCGCTGGTCAGCCGCTATCCGCAGAGCCGCTACGCCGAGGACGGCCGCCAGCGCATGATCCACCTGCGCAACAACATGGCGCAGTCTGAACTCAACATCGCCTTGTTTTACCTCAAGCGCAATGCGTTCGTGGCTGCGTCCAATCGTGCAAAGACGATCATCGAGACCTATCCGCAGTCGACCGAGGCAGGTGATGCGCTGGCGATAATGGCCGAGAGCTACAAGAAAATGGGCCAGGACAAGCTCGCCGACGACGCTGAGCGGGTGCTGAAGCTCAACTATCCGAACCACCCGTTCTTCGAGGGCCGCTGGCCGCATTACCGCTCGAACTGGTGGAAGCTGATTCCGCTGTCCAATCGCGGGACCTGAACAAA
>JBDSFA010000423.1:0-6864 GCA_039919785.1 Dokdonella sp.
CAGCGCGGCAGCCGCATCGACATCGCCTTCCAGTGCGGCGGCAATCGCCTGCTGACCGAGGTCGGCGGCGAGGAGTGGCGCGATATCCGCTGCAATGTCGGTCGCGTAGCGTTCAATCACATCGCCCTGCCAATCGTGGGTGCTGGTGGTGGTGGCAATGCGACGCTTGATCTCGCCACCCCGCGCGGCGAGGCTTGCATCGAGTGCCGCCAGCGTTTCAGCGCTTGCGCCGAGGACGGCCGTCTCCGCATGCATCGCCTTGAGCGCGAGATCGACGCCGTTGCGCGCGACCGCCCTGGCCTTGGGCAGCAACGTGCGCAATTCCTGCTCGAACAGGACGAGGCGGTCGCCGTCCTCGGTATTGAGAGTCAGTCCGGCGCCGTCGAGCGTGGCCTTGCCGCCACGCAATTCAATCCGTCGCGGCGCAGCTTCGGCCCGATCGAACTCCAGGCTAGCCGGCGTGAGCGTGAGGTCGTAGCTGCTGCTCGCATGGCAGAGGTCGACGAAATCGTCATGCGCGTGGGCGCCGCTTGCGCCGCCAAGCACGCTGATGAAGAACAGGAGACGAGCCGGTTGCATCGAGGGATTCCTTGCGCGTGTCTGAGTGACGACGCGCAAGTATGGGTCAGCCGCGCTGAATCCGGCCTTCGTCGCAGCACAGCAGGGGCTCAATCCGACGGAGCAGCTGCGTTGACCCATGCACGCGCGTCGGGGTGAAAGGAACTCGGCGCCCAATCGAAGTCGTCACGCGCCGCCGTATCGTCGACAACGAGGTCGCGATCGAGCCGCTCGATCGCGCCCGCGTGACGCGAACGCATCCCAAGTTGACGCCCGACTCGCAACAGCACGCGCACGGCGCCGAGTGGAATCGGCAACGGCAGGCTGCGCAACGGCAGGGACGCGCGCACGCGCGCCAGCATGGCCGCAAACGTGAGCTGCTCGCCGCCACCGAGCGCGTAGATCCTGCCCGCGGTTTGCTCACGATCGAGCGCGCTCATGCAGGCTGAAGCGAGGTCCTCCGCATGCACCGGCTGGCGCAAGCCGTGCGCGCCGCCGAGCAGCGGAAACACGCGCCAGCGCAGCGCAAAAAGCGCGATCGGCGTGAGGCTGCGATCGACGCCTGCGCCGTAAATCAACGTCGGCCGAAACAAGGTCCAGCGGCTGCCGCGCGCATCGGCGGCGGCGATCAATTGCTGCTCGGCCTGCTGCAGGCGCGCGGCGAGCGCACGTTCGTCCGCGTCGGCGGAATCGCGTTTCGTGTTGATGCTCATCGAACCGACTGCAACGATACGCGGAGCGCCTGCGATGTACGCTTGGGCTAGCCAGCGAGCGAACGCATCCAGCGGACCGAGGCTGACCAGCACATCGAACGCAGGCAGTTGCGGCAGGCTCGAATGCAGGTCGCCGACGATCCAGCGCAGCCGCCGATCGGCGCTTGCACGCGGCAGACGGCTCAGCGCGATGACCTCGTAGCCGCGATCGAATAGCCGCGGCAGCAGAAAACGACCGATCGCGCCGCTCGCGCCGACCACCAGCGCAACCGGTGCCGATCGATCCGACATCAATGACTAAGCATCGGATTGCCGTGGTTCGACCGTAGAGGCTTGGCTGCTTCCTCTTCGTCATACTCTGCCATCACCGGATCCGGTTCCGGCACGACTGGCGCGGGCACCGCCAGCAGGTTACGCACGAAATCAGCGAGGCCGCGCAGATCCGCGAGACCGACGCCGAGTGCGCCCGTACCGTTGTGCAGCGGGTTTTTTTCCAGCGCCGAACGTGCCTCGAACAACTTTCGCCGCGCGCCTTCGACGTGATGCACCAGTTCGGCCAGCGCGGCCTTGTCCGCACCGAAAATCAGCTCGACCGGCTGCAGGCAATACTGCACGGCTTCGTCAAAAAGCTTCACGCGCGCGCGATAGTCGTCGAGCTGACCGCCGACACGCTCCATGTGGGCGCGCACGTTGTCCAGCGGAGCGTCCAGCTGCGCGCCGACCGCGGCAAACGTCGGCGCGGCATCGCCGTGCGTACTTTGTTGCGTGCGCAGCACATCGAGCTCGTCTTCGACCGTCATTTTCGAGCACAGCAACTCGCTCGTATGCGAGCGCTCGGCCATGAGTTCGCGCCAGAACCACGCCGCGGCTGCGATCGCCACCACTGCCAAAATCCACCCGATCCACGCCATTGCCATCCTCCGCTAACCGCCTGACTGCGCCACGATGCCGTATTTTTGCCCGCGAGGGAATGCATCGTCGTATGCCGGGCGTCACCTGCGGTCGGCCTGGCGCGTGCGATGATGGCACGTCGACCAGTGGAGACCGGCCCTCATGATCGCGCGCATCTGGCGTGGCATCACGCTTGCCGAGAAGGCAGATGCCTATATCGACTACCTGCGCGAGACCGGACTGCGCGACTACGCCAGCACGCCCGGCAACCGCGGAGTCAGCGTGCTGCGGCGCCTGCAAGGCGAGCACAGCGAGATCGTGCTGATCTCGCTGTGGGATTCGATGGAGGCAGTGCGCGCCTTTGCCGGCGAAAACCCCGAGCATTCGGTGTATTACCCCGAAGACGAAAATTACCTGCTCGAAATGGAACCACTGGTGCGCCACTACGAAGTCGCCGAACAGCTGTTTCCCGCCGATGCCGCCGCGCCGCCGCCCGAACCGGACGCAAGAAAAGTGCGCCGCTGAGTCGCAACTCGCGGTCGAAGTCGGCGCAATCGCAATGATTGGGTGCGAGCGTCACGCACCGAGCTGGCGTAACGCGCGTTCGGGTCTGTACATCCGGATGTTCAGCTACACTCGCAGGCTCAGCCGCTGACCGATCACCCTTTCTGGGGAGAAAGCCGATGTACCTGCTCCGCGCGCACTGCGCTGCGTTGTCGTTTTCGCTGTTCGCTGCCGCTCTCGCGCAGCCGCTCATCGCCGCCGAACCGGCGCTGGACGCCGAGATGAGTGCGGTCCTCGCTGCGCGACCCACCACGCCGAAGCCACTCGCGGCGATGAGTGCAACGCCGTGCGTCGGTGGCTTGGCCGGCATCTATCCTTGCTCGCATATCGATCTGCTCGCGTTCGTGCCGGTCGCCGATTTCGCCGCGACGAGTACGAACAGCCTGTGGGGTTGGACCGACCCGCAGGACAATACCGAGTACGCCCTGGTCGGCGCTGACAACGGCACTGTGTTCTATCGCCTCACCGACCCGGCGCATCCGACCTACCTCGGCAAGCTGCCGACGCATACCGGCAGTTCGATCTGGCGCGACGTACGCGTCTACGAAGGCCATGCCTTCATCGTTGCCGACAACGACGGCGCGCATGGCATGCAGGTGTTCGATCTCGACGCGTTGCGCGGCGTGACCACGCCGCTGACCTTCACCGAAACCGCGCACTACGGCGCGTTCGGCCCCGGCCACACGATCTCGATCAACGAAGCGACCGGTTTCGCCTACGTGCCCGGCAGCAACCTCACCTGTCCGGGCGACTCGCATAGCGGCGGACTGCAGATCCTCGACATCCACATTCCCGACGCACCCGTTTTCGCCGGCTGCATCAATGACGCCGGCTACACGCACGAGTCGCAATGCTGGGTGTATTCGGGTCCGGATACCGCGCACGTGGGCAAGGAAATCTGTGTCGACGCGAACGGCCCGAACAAGCGCATCGCGATCGTCGATGTGAGCAACAAGAGCGCGCCGCAAACGTTGTCGTCGGTGACCTACACGGGAGCCGCGTATCCGCATCAGGGCTGGCTCACCGAGGACCAGCATTACTTGCTCGTCGACGACGAGCTGGATGAGGAGAACAACGGCCACAACGCGTGGACTTACGTGTGGGACGTGTCGGATCTCGATGCGCCGGTGCTGGTCGGCCATCACGAGCATGCGCTCGGCGTCATCGATCACAACCTCTACGTGCACGGCCAGTACGTCTATCAGTCCGACTACGAAGCCGGTGTGCGCATCCTGCGCATGGACAACCTGTCGCAAGCGCAGTTGACCGAAGTCGCGTACTTCGACACCTATCCGGCGAGCAATAACGCGGCATTCAACGGCAGCTGGAACAACTACCGCTTTCCGGGCACGGGCCATGTGATCGCAACCGGCATCGATGAAGGTTTCTTCGTGCTCGACCCGCAGCTGTGCGACACGCCCGCCGCACCGACCGGCCTGGTTGCGACACCCAATGGTGACCGCCGCATCGACCTCGTGTGGAATGCATCCGCGCCTGCAGGCGGCAGCTATCGGGTCGAACGCGCGCAGGGCGGCTGCAGCGGAAACTTCACGACGATCGCGGACAGCCTCGCCACGGCGGCCTATTCGGACACCGATCCGTCGGGACAGGTCACCTACGGTTATCGCATCGTCGAGCGCGACGCGACTGGCGTGTGCGCATCCAACACCTCGACGTGCATCGAGGCGCAGACCAGCGGCAGCTGCACCGCTGCGCCCCTATTCGCCGGCATCACCGCTGCGCAGAACGGCGCGGCATCGCAATGCCGCGTCGACCTTGCATGGAACACGGCAAGTCCCGCGTGCGGCGCGACGACTGCTTACTCGGTCTATCGCTCGAACGTCGCGAATTTCGTACCCGATGCCGCCAGCCGCATCGCGCAGGGCATCGTCGATCTCGACTACATCGACAACGCGGTCGATGGCGGTGCGCCGCAGTACTACGCAGTGCGTGCCGTCGACAGCACGAGCGGCACTGAGGACGGCAACCTGATCCATCTCGCGGTTGTGCCGACCGGCACGGCGACTGACGGCACTTTCGCCAGTGGCTCCGAACCGGGCGATCCGCCGCTCGACACCGACGTCGCGAGCTTCGCGCCCGGCATCGAGCGACCCGATGCGATCAAACACGCCGGTTGGCATCCCTCGACCGCGCGCATGCACAGCGGCACACAAAGTTTCTGGTCGACGGCCGCCAACAACCTCTGCGTCACACTGGTTACGCCAGCGCTGCAATTGACGCCAGGGCAGACTTCGCAATTGAGTTTCTGGAGCGCGTGGGACGTCGAGCAAGGTTATGACGGCGGCGTAATTGAAATATCGACCAACAACGGCGCCAGCTGGACCCGCCTGACGCCCGCGGGCGGCTATCCAGGCTCGATCCTAAGCAACGGCGGCTCGCTCTGCGGCATCGCCGCGGGCGCCAGCGCGTTCACCGGCATGGGCCACTTCACCTGGTCGCCGTACCAGGTCGATCTATCCACTTACGCCGGCCAGAACGTGAAACTGCGCTGGCTCTACCGCTCCGACGCGAACACCAATGGACAGGGATGGTTCGTCGACGATGTCGCACTGAGCCATACGCAGATTCCAGGCATGTGCACGAACATGGGCGACGCGATCTTCGCCGATGGGTTTGAGCCCGCGGGACCTTAGCGCCGAAGACGCTGATCCGCGCAACACCTCAGCATTTCGGTTGGTGTACAAGGGAACTATTGTCGAGGCAGACGCTCTGAAGGCCATCGCCGCGACGGCGATGGTTTCAGACCAGTGAGGTGGGGCGATGGTGAAGCGCGGGATTTTCTTGCTGACCCTGGCGGTCGGTACGTGGGTGGCAACGGGCCTTGTCGCACCTCGCGATGTCGCTGCGCTGCCGGTCGTCGGCGCAACCGCGCACGCGAATGACGTGATCATGTACGCGACCAGGGACTGCCCTTACTGCGCCAAAACGCGCGAGTACCTAACTGAAAAGGGCGTGCAGTGGGAAGAGCGCGATATCGAGACGTCGCCGAAAGCAGCCGCCGAATGGAAGGCCCAGGGTGGCGTTGGTACGCCGCTCGTGCTGATCAATGGCGAGCAGATCCAGGGTTTCGACAAGGCGAAGCTGGACGAAGCGCTGAAGAAAAACCAGAAGTAGGCGCTCGCGCAGTCGTCGAATAAAATCGCGCCGCGTGTGTGGGAGCGGCTTCAGCCGCGATGCCTTTCTCAGCGGGCATCACGCGCTCGACAATAAAAAGCGCGAAGTGCGCAGGCGTAGTCCGCAAGTGAAGGCATGCCCATGACATGCCGGCGTTCGTCGACCTGCAACTCATCCTCCGTCGGATGCACGATCCACGCGCCGTGATCGAACAGGAACTGCGAACCATATCGCTGCGGCTTGCCTTGAGCGAGCAACACGCGATCGGTCCGCATCGCGATATTCTCGCCCAACAATCCGCTGTGAGCGCCGCGCGCCGAGAGAAATTCGAGCAACCGCTCCTGCAAGGCAGGGCCGATGGCGGCGAGAATTCATACAGCCGACCCTACTCGGCTTACTCACCTTCAAAATCTTCTTGCAAAAGAGGGACTGCGTTTGCGCGAAATCGCGCGACATTGGTTTCCGACACAAGCCCTTTCAAGGCCGCCTCGGCAATGGAAAGCAGGCAGCGTGGATTCACGACGCAAATACCATTCATTTCTTCTACGCAAGTTGCCGCATTCAAATCGAACCGTGCCGCCGACTTGATACGTGCCTCGTGGACCAGCCCGTTCCTGTAGTTTTCATAGACGGTGGCCGCCCATTGCGGAGCAATTTTCTCGCCGAGTACGTCTGGAGCGAAATCGTTGAAGGTGCTCTTGAACCGTCCGGCTACGCTGCTGGGGTCGTCTACCCAAAGTCGAGCGATGGCATCGAACGCGGACAGAATCAGTAATCCCGCCGCAAAATCATCGGACTCTCCTTTTTCGAGCAAATATTGCGCTGGCCGAAAGTAGAAACCATGAAACCGGCTGCAAAGTTGACCCCGGAACTTTTCATCGTCACTCAGTTCAACCTCGCTCCACAGAACATCCGGAGCGAAATACAACTTTCCGTCGCGAATCGACACTGACGCTTACTTCCGCTTCGGAATATACAAGTCCGTAATCGTCCCCTCGTAAAC
>JBDSFA010000126.1:0-4913 GCA_039919785.1 Dokdonella sp.
CTGTCGTTGCTGGTCAACAATGTCGGCGGCAACGTATCCAAGCCGGCGCTCGACTACGCCCTCGACGAATTGCGCGCGATGGTCGAAACGAACGTGTTCAGCGCGTTCGAGATGTGCCGGCTCGCGCACCCGCATTTGGCTGAACACGGCAATGCGGCGATCGTGAACGTCGGTTCGGTCTCGGGCCTCACCCATGTACGCACCGGCGCGCCGTATGGCCTTGCGAAAGCAGCCCTGCATCAACTCACGCGCAACCTCGCCTGCGAATGGGCCGAGGACGGCATCCGCGTCAACGCGGTCGCGCCGTGGTACATCCGCACGCAACGCACCGAAGGTCCGCTCGCCGATCCCGACTATCTCGACGATGTCCTGTTGCGCACGCCGATGGGGCGCATAGGCGAACCGGAGGAAGTTGCTTCCGCGGTCGCGTTCCTGTGCCTGCCGGCTTCGAGCTATGTCACGGGCGAGTGCATCGCGGTGGATGGGGGATTTTTGCGTTATGGGTTTTGAGTACGCGTCCCTATCGACAGACTACTCAACAACGGTGTGATGACCAGGAGAATCAAACGCAACACGATTCGCAACGGCGTCGCGTTCGCTGGGTCGCGTAACAGATGGATGAGGGCCAAGATTCCCGCGAACACCAGGAAAACGTTCAACCATAGCGCCAAATAAAAAAATGCTCGCCCAGGTGCTCGTGATGCCAAGTACCAAAGCGTCAGGATCGGGACGATCATTGGTGCTATCCGTAGCGCCAACGATTGATTAGCCGATGTCGCAACCAGGCCGAATAGATTGAGAGCAAGCAAGAACAACATCATGACATTCAAGAAGCGCGCAACTCGCGGCAGAGTGGCGGCGACGATTATTCTCAATTCCATTTCAGTGAATTCCTTTCGGCAGTGATCGAGCGAGCAGCATCCTGGCGAATTGGCCTCAATGGGTCAAACTGTGCCCTATCGCTTCGATCAGTCGATACGTTGGGCAAAGGCGAAGACTGAAGGCACCCCGCCCACCTATTCTTCGACGCCAGCCATCTCGCTGGCGCTGTTTGTGCGGCGCTGTAGCCGCTATAGGTTTGATCCGATCTGCGAGGTTCGCATCGTGCGCAATCGCATATCGAGTATCAACAGCCGAAAACGGCGAGTCCAGAATCTCGATCGGCGTTAGCATGGCCACATGCCGCAACCCACCTACACCTCGAAACTCGACACTCGCGCCTGCGACCGTGCACGCCGGACGCGCGATCCGCGATTCGACGGTTTGTTTTTCATCGCGGTCACGTCGACGAAGATCTATTGCCGTCCGGTCTGTCCAGCGCCGTCGCCGAAGCTGCAGAACATCCGTTACTACGACAGCGCAGCGGCAGCGGCTGCCGCAGGTTTTCGGCCGTGCCTGCGCTGTCGTCCGGAGGCGGCACCGGGTTCGCCGCTGCATCGCGCAAAGAGCGATCTTGTTGCCGGCGCGTTGCGTCTGATCGAACAGGGCGCACTCGATGACGGTTCACTGCCGCAGCTCGCGCAACGCGTCGGCGTGGGCGAACGCCATTTGCGACGCGTGTTTGCGGAAGAGCTAGGCGCGAGTCCGCTCGATGTCGCCTCGACGCGGCGCCTGCTGTTTGCAAAGCAGTTGCTTGGCGAAACCGCCTTGCCGATGACCGCGATCGCGCAGGCAGCGGGCTATGCGAGCCTGCGACGTTTCAACGCAGCGTTCAGCGAATCGTATGGAAAGCCGCCGCGCGAGATCCGCCGCGGTCGTGCGTTGACGGCGGAGGGCGCATCTGCTGACGAACTCGTGCTGCGCCTGCCGTACCGAGTGCCGTATGACTTTGCGCATCTGCTTGCGTTCCATTCGCGCCGCACGATCCCCGGCGTGGAGATCGCCGACGAAGACGGCTATCGGCGCAGCGTCGTCATCGACGGCGTGCCGGGCTGGTTCGCGGTTACACCGATGCCTGGCGAATCCGCACTCGCGTTGCGCGTGCATCACCCCCGGAGCAGTGCGCTCGGCACGATCGCGTCGCGCGTGAAGCGCATGTTCGACGTCGATGCGGACCCGCGCGCACTCAGCGCAGCATTCCGGCGCAGCGCCTTGATGAAGCCGCTGATCCGACGCTGGCCGGGTCAGCGACTGCCCGGTGCCTGGGATGGATTCGAGCTGGCCGTGCGCGCCGTGCTCGGCCAGCAGGTCAGCGTCGCTGCTGCGCGCACGCTCGCCGCGCGTGTCGCCGCGACCTACGGCACACCCTTCGCCGAGGGCGAGGCTGTCGGACTCACATCGCTGTTTCCGCCGCCGCAGGCACTCGTCGATGCACCGCTGGAAGCGCAGGGCATCACGCGCGCGCGCGCGTCGACGATCCGCGGGCTCGCACAGGCGGTGATCGACGGGCGCATCGCCTTCCGTGCGGAGCAAACGCTCGCTGCGTTCGAGAACGATCTCGTTGCGCTGCCGGGTATCGGCCCGTGGACCGCGCACTACATCGCGATGCGTGCGCTCGCGCAGCCCGATGCGTTTCCGGCTGCGGACTTGATCCTGCGTCGCGCAGCGGGGCAGGGGCGCGTCTTGAGCACGCGCGAACTTGAAACCCTGAGCGAAGAATGGCGGCCGTGGCGTGCGTACGCAGTGATGCTGCTGTGGAGGAGTTCATGAAAATCGACCAGAACCTGATGCCATTCGACTTCGTTGCAGCCGACGACGTGCGCACTGCAATCATGGACTACGACTATATCGATACGCCGATCGGCCCTCTGCTGCTGGCTGCGGACGAATACGGTCTGCGCCATATCGACTTCCCTGGCGCCGACCAGAGCGAACGCATCCAGTCGCACTGGCGTCGCGATCGGCGTTTTCTCGGCGCTGCGATCGAGCAGCTCGATGCGTATTTCGCCGGTCGCCTGCACGACTTCGATGTTGCGCTCGCAGCGCGCGGCACCGGGTTCCGCAAGACGGTGTGGGACGAGCTCGTGCGTATTCCGTATGGCGAGACGATCAGCTACGGCGAACTCGCGCGCCGCATAGGCACTCCTGCAGCGAGTCGCGCGGTCGGTGGCGCTAATGGCGCGAATCCGCTGCCGGTCATCGTGCCCTGCCATCGCGTGATCGGCAGCAGCGGCAAGCTCACCGGTTTCGGTGGCGGTTTGCCGATCAAGCAATGGCTGCTCGATCACGAACGCCGACATGCGCCGCAGCCTGCATTTGCACTCCGATAAGTCAAGCCCGCGAAGAGCGCGCATTGTTATCCACAACGCCTGTGGACAGCTTGCGGGATAAGTCTGTGGACCAGCGCGCGCATCCCGCGCCAGCACTCACTCTCGTGCGCTTTGACAAAATAATGACCAACGCGCGGCCATTCATGGAAACGTGAAAACGTCAACAGCCACGCAGGCGTTCGCGCAATGAATTTTCGTCGCGCTCGAGCTGCGATTGCGTGTCGCTGAAGGCGCGTCGCAATTTGGACTGCACGGTGTCGAGCTCATTGTGCAGGTAAGCGCACGCTTCGGGCGGCTGCGCGAAGTGGCACGTATCCTCGATCCAGGCATAGTTGCCCGCGAGCGGTGCCTGCGATGCAGGAAGATGCGGGATCGGGCGCAGGCCCGGAGCGGAGACGCCGATGCCGTTAGGTCCGCCATACGCGTCTGCAAGGCTGCGGCCCGGAAACCCGAGCATTCCGAGCGGCACGGCGCTGCCGCCGCCGACACCGTCCTCGCTGAGGTAGATGTTGCCGTCGTAGCGCGTGCACAGGAAGAACGAGGGCGCGGGGATCTGCGGCGGCATCTTGACCGGTTGCGCGGGATCGGGTTGCGCCGGCGGGTCCACATCGACGGGTGCGGGCGCGGGCGTCGCTGGCGGCGATGGATTGTCCGGCAAGGCAACGCGCTTCTGCGTCTGGTCGTCGCGGCAGGGTTGGTCCTGGAACACGACACCGCTTGCGCTGCTGCAGCGGTAGACCTCGGTCGCATGGGCGCACGACCCGCCACTTGACAGGATCAGGTTGGCGGCAAGGATCAGCGCGCGACGCATGCAGCCATCTTACTTGCTGGAGCGGGGGCGCGCGGATCGACCGCACGCGCCGCGCCAGCGTCTGCTCGCTGTCGAGCAGTCGGCGGCGGCGCGATCGGGTCAACGACTGCTGACTATGCACGCAGTTTCGATTCGGTCTGTGTCGACTTCAGCAAGGGCCTGGGGACGCCCGGTGACGCCGTGCTCGCAGGCTCGCGCACATTTTGTGAGGAAGCATTCCGGCACAAGCCGCGTTGCGGCCGCGATCGCAAGTCCGATCCTCTTGCCGCTATCAGCGACTGCGCTCGACACCGCGCGGCAGCTGCGCGATGCGCCGATACTCAGCCGACCTGAATACGGTTGGATCATCGAGGTAGGCCTCGATCATCGCGCAGGCGTCGTCGCCCCAGAACGACTCACCGTCGATCTGCAGGGTCGGCACGCCGAATACGTGGGCGGCGATCGCCTGCTCGGTGTTCGCACGAAGCTGCTCCTTGACGTTGTCGGCCCCGATTGCCGTCACGACATCGGCCACACCCAATGCGCTGCCGACGGCGACAAGTTCCGCAGCATTCGCGCCGCTGTTCCCATCGCGCCAGATGTGATCGAAGAGCGCCGCGACCGCATCCCAGCTGGATCCCGCTGCGATGCACAGTCGCAGCGCGGCGAGCGGGTTGAACGGATGCTCTGGTGGAAAGCGCAAACGGATGCCACGGCTGTCTGCCTGCCATTGCACAAAGCGGTAGGTGAACTCGCGCTTGCCCGCGATCTCGGCCGGTCCGAGCTGGCCGTGATGGGTGAGCACCGCGCCGAACACAATCGGCGTTGGCGTGATATCCACACGATCGCGCAGAGCGCGCATCCGCGGCAGCTGCAGGTAGGCGAATGGCGAGATGAAATCGAAATACCAGATG
>JBDSFA010000183.1:0-11721 GCA_039919785.1 Dokdonella sp.
CCACGCCGCCTCGGCCGGTGGCGGCATCGCAGCGAGCAACGGCGCGCATGTCACGATGCAGCGCGATTATCCAAATGGGCCTTCGACCTTCAACTGCCCTGCGTGGCGCGAATGCTCGCGCTTTTCCGGCAACAGCGTGGCGGCCGGCGCCCAGGGCACACATGGCGGCGCCATCGCGCTGTATGCCGGTGCGCGCGCCGACATTGCACAGACCATTTTTCGCGACAACATCGCGGCCGACGGTGCAGCCGCCTGGGTGGATTCGGCGACGTTCAATACCGAAAGCGTACTGTTCAGCGGCAACCACAGCTACGACTCGCCAACCCACGGCAGCGCCGTAATCCGAGCGCTGTACCAGGCCCCTGCAGCGCCGCCCCAACTGCGCCTCGCCTTTGTCACATTCGCTGGAAACCTGGGCACGTCATCGACCAGCGAGACCCACGCGAGCAACGATATCTTGGCGATGCAGAACAGCACGCTCGCGTTGCATTCGGTGGCGTTGTACGACTCGCCCTACACACCCACGACCTACAGCGCCTACACGGACGACTGCGTCGTGCGCACCACCGGCGGCTCGATGCCCGACCCGTACGGCACGCATACGCGCACCACCGTGTCGGAGACACCCGGATTCAATCAGGCGGCGAACGGCGACTTTCGCCTGCGCTCACATTCGCTGCTGACGGACTATTGCGACGCGAGCGCCTATCAGCCGCAGACACGTGACCTTGTGCTGACGCCGCGTTGCCAGGACGATCCGCGCAAACCCGACGCGTACGGCCGCTGCGATGTCGGCGCGTATGAATCGGACCAGATCTTCGACAACGGCATGGACTGAAGCCGGGCTGCGCAACGTTCTCGCGCGCCATCCACTCCGATTGAGCGTCAAATCCACGTTTCCGCTCGCGCCACGGCTTTCAAGATACGCAGGCCCGGTGGGGCCGTCGCGCATCGCAAAGCGCGCTGCAACAATCGATTTCAAACGCCCGGCGCGAATGTTGTTGAAAACCATTTTCATCGTCTGCAGCGAGACACCGGACAATACCCGCCGCGTTGCACTCAACGTACGACGGGTTGCTTCGACTTCCTCCCCGAGAGCGTGGAGGATGAACGATTCCGACGGCATGAAAGTGCGTCGGGATCGGTGCGTCTATCGCTCTTCACGATGAATTGCCCGGACTTCCCGCGGCACGGTCAGCGTGCGGTGCATTTCTCGTATTCGCTCTGGGTCACTTCCTCGTTGTGATTTTCATCGCATTCGATGAAGTGTTGCGCCAGCCACGGATTGCCGCGTGCCTGGTTCATCTTGATTGCGCCCGCTTTGTCCACGTCGAGCATGGCAAACGGCATGATGGTCGCTCCTGCCGATGCAGGCGCTTGTGAGAAGCCGCCTGCCGCACCTGTGCCCGTGGTGGCGGACTGCGCGGGATTTGACGATGGAATCGCGTTGCCATTCGCATCGACGGATGGAATGGTCCCGGGTTGACCCTGCACGGGCGGATTGGCAATCGGCGGCGCAGTATTGGCTGGAGGCGGGGACGCGGGCGGCGCGGCGACGGGCGGTGCAGCAGCAGGCGTGGGCGCTGCGGGCGCCTGGGCAAGCGCCAATGCCGATGCGAGCGACAGCAGCAGCGCGGAAAAAGCCAGTGGCAGGGTTTTCATGACACGCTCCTCGTGGTCGAGCATGCACGGCAGCGCGACAATCGCGCATCGATGTGCATTGCACCTGACACGCTAGGCTCCCGACGCCTGCTCAATGATGAACGGGCACGATTGCGCATGCCCGGCGTTCACATTCGCGACGCTGGCACTGAGAGGAGCTCTGACAGCTGTCATCTCTGCCACCCGGCGATTCGCGATCTGTGCGCCGGCACTGCGCGTACAAGCGCAGGATGCAATCACGGCTGACGAGGCGCAGCCGCCATCACCGCCGCGCGCCCGCTCGCCAGACGCACACCAGCGTGTTCGATGCGAAATGCGTACTGCCAGCTTCCCTCGCCGCTCAGCAGGCGCTCAGCGTGCACGTCGATCGAATCGGGAAGATCGTCGACGCGATCGACGTGCAGTTCAACCGCGCGCAGAGATACCAGATAGCCCGGCGCGGCGACGCCGCCGGCTGCGCGCGCAATCAATCCACCATGCACGGCCATCGCCTGCGCGCCGTATTCGCACAGATGCAGAGCACGCAGACGATCGTCGCTGCGCAGCGGATTATCAAAGCGGCGATGCGATTCGCTGCGCGCATGGATCGAATCTTCATTCCAGTCGACGACATCGTCGAGCAGGCACATCAATCCTTGATGCGGAATCAGCATCGACCAGTCGGATTTGGCGAGTATCAAGCGCCGTCCTGGCGTTTGCGTGCCATCAGGATCGACAGGCAGAAATGGAAGCCGACGCCAAGAGCAACGGTCAAACCGATCGCGCGCAGCACGGGCAGTGATGACCACGCCTGCATGCCGAACACGAGCAGCGCGGAGAGCACGCAGACGATGGTCGCGTGCAAGGTGCGGCGACCTTCAGCGGCGTCGGCGACCGGGCGCTCGAAGAACAGCGCGTAGTGCAGACCGAGACCGGCCGCGAGGGTCAGCGCGACAAGATGGAACAGCGACAGCGAAATTCCGCTCGCGCGTTCGACCACGAGCACGAGCAGAGTCGCCAGCGACATCGGCGCGAGCACATGCCAGGCGCGTCGCACACTGCGCAACGCGACGATCACGGTGAGTGCAAGCAGGCCCAGCGCGAGCACGAGCGCACGCAGAATGCGTTCGCGATAGGCGATGACGAGCGACTCCGACGCGCCCTTGAGGTCGAGCAGTCGCGCGCGGCCTTGGCTGGCATCAGTGAATGCGGTCAGCGCATCCGCGTCGTGTACGCCGGACAGTGTCGCAAGACCGAGCCAGCCGTCTTCACGTTTGATCAGCATCGAAGCCAGCCGCGTACCCAGCGGCGATTTACCAAAGGCTTCGGGTGTGAGCGGCACGAGCGCACGTGCCGTTTCAACATCGGCGAGAAACGGCACAAACAGATCCGCACGGAACGGCAGGTCGCGACTGGCCTCGGTCAACGCGCTCGACAAGGTCGCCCGATCGGGCAACTTGGCCTGACGCGCGCGCTGTGTCGCAATACTCGGCAGGTAGCGGCTCGGCAATTCCGCGGCGTCGAGCGCACCGCGCGTGACGAGGGCCGCGAGCTTGGGCTCCAGTGTTTCGGACAAGGCGAGCACGTCGTCCGCATCCTTGCCATTCAACACGAGCAGATATCGCACGTCGGGCACACCGAGTTCGCCGCGCAATGTCGCATCGCGCAGCAACAGGTCCTGCGGCACCGGCGTCAGCGCAGCAAGATCGTTCTGCCACATCGGACCCGGCGCGCGCCACAGCACGAGCAAGGCGAGCGCGGTCAACAGCCACGGCAACCAGCGCGGCCGCGGCAGCGTATCGATGAAACGGGCCGCGCGCGCAAGTCCTGGCGTCTGCGCGGCGTCGCGGAAACGGGTCGGCAACACGTGCGGCAACAGGTAGCGTGTGCTGAATCCCGCGGCGATGAGACCGACAATCGTGAACACCGCTAGTTGCTGCAGGCCAGTCACGCCGGATGCGAAGAACGCGAGATACGCAATCGCGGCCGATGCGATCGCGGTTGCGAGCAACGGCCACAGCGCGCGCACGCTGGCGAGCGCATCCTCCCCGGCACGCCGATGACTGAGCAGGCGGATTGGATATTCCTGAGCAACGCCGAGCAGGGTGAAGCCGAACGCGAGCGTGATCCCGTGTGCCGAGTCGAACGCGAGTGCAAGGGCGGCAATGCCGGCAAGTCCACCGCTCAAGACCGGCAGCGCCGCGAGCAGCAGGGACGGAACACTGCGATAAGCCAGTAACAACAGCAGGATGAATCCGATCGTGCTGACCGCACCGATGCGATCGGCTTCACCGCGTGTCTTTGCACTGATCAGCACGGTGAAATAGCCCGGCCCGCTGATCGCAAGTTTGGCGGCGTTTGATCCCGGCAATGCGGCGAACGCGGTATTCAGTGCATCGATCGCACTGCCCTGCGCTGCGGGGTCGAACCCTGCGCCGTGTGTCTCAGCGAGCAGCAGCGCTTCACCTGCGGACGAGAACCAGACCCCATCACGCGATTTCGGCGGCTTCGGCGGTGACCAACGCTCGGCCACGGCAAGAATTTCCAGGGTCGGATCACGCGCCAGCAAGGGCTTCAGCAAAGCTGCCGCGGGCGAGCCTAGATCTTCAACGCGCTGCTCCAGCTGTTCGCCAAGATAGGTCGCATCAAGCGTATGCGTATCCAGCGTGGGTGACAGCAGATAGCGATACGGCAGCAGGTTTTCGTCCAGTGTTGCCGGATCAAAAGCGCCGTTGACGATCTGTTCGAAATGCGCGTCGCTGCGCAATTTCTCGGCAAGACCGCGACTGAGGCCCGCGAGCTGCGCTTCGTCCGCGCCGGAGATCGCGAGCAGGAGCAGGCGCGAGCCGGGACCCTCGCCGATTTGTTCCATCAGCAACTTCTGATCCGGCGTCTGCGGCGGCGGCATGAAACTGCGCAGATCGGTGCTGATGTGCAGCGTGTGGAACGCAAAGGCTGCGACGCCCGCGAGCGTTGTCAGCCACCCAATCAGCAGAACCCAGGTTTGTGCACGAGACCGCATGCCTTAGCCCTCCCCTTCAAGGGGAGGGTTGGGTGGGGATGGTGTCAACACGCACGATGAGTCAGGGAACATTGCTGATCTTCGGGAGGCTCCACACCAACACCATCCCCACCCCAGCCCTCCCCTTGAAGGGGAGGGGGAAAAGCCGCGAGTCCTCCCATGGGAAAGGCTGTCGCGAAAAATGCTCACGGCGTCTTCAGTCCACGGCACACGGCATCGATCTGCGGCTGCGACGGCCGCGTTGGTATTTTGACTGTCGCGAGGGTGTCGACCAGCAGCACACTCACGTCGCCATCGGCTTCATGCGTTCGGAAGCACCGCGGCGTGCTGCCCGCGCCATCGACATTGATCGTGCTGATGCGTTGGGCGAGACGGCGATCGCGCGGTTTCAGAACCAGCTGCCAGCTTGCAGGCGTGCCGCTCGCGGTGAGGTTGAAATCGGCGGACAAGGTGGCGGCATCACCGCCGAGCAAGGCCGCGAAGCCGCGCAGGAAACCTTCCAGTTCCGGTGCCTGGCTCAGTGAGAAGGTGCGCGCAGCGCGCTCGCCGCGCTTCACCGTGGCGCTGCCATCGGCCACCGTCACCTGTTCGCGATAGGGCTCGTCGACGCGCTTGCCGAGCTTGGCCGGGCCCAGGTATTCCAATTCGCCATGCAGGATCAAGGGTCGATCGAGCAGACCCGAGAAGCGCACTTCGGTGTAGGCCGTGCGTGCGGGCGCTTCGCGTTTAAGCGACGCGACCAGCGTGGTCGCATCGACCGCAGCGCCTGCCTCAGGCGACGCTGCGTGGCACGGGGACATCAGCGAGAGCGCGCCCACCATCAGCAAGTTCGTTATCGTCGAGGCCATCGAGACTCCAGAAGTCATGCCAGTTGAACCAGTTGTAGGGATCTTCGCGTACATAGTGTTCCAGGCGGGTTGCGTAGCGCTGAACAACGTCGCGCAGCTCGGCCTTGCGCGAGCGCCGCGGCAGCACCAGCTCGTCGGAAAACGCCTCGAAATGCAGGTCGTAGCGATTGTCGCCACGGTACAGGCCGAAGCACAACACGAGCGGCACCTTGAGTACAGAGCCGATGAGGAAGGGCGCTACCGGAAACGCCGCAGGCGCGCCCATGAAGTCGACCACCACGGTCGCTTCGTTCGGTCGGGCGCGGTCGCCGAGCAAGGTGGTCAGTGCGCCTTCGCGCAGTGCTTCGCCGAGCGCGAGCACGATCTCGGTGCCCGGTCGCGACGCATCGATCACATTGCGCCCGATCTCCGGGTTGATCGCGTGCAGCATTTCCGTCAGCGCCGGCGTCTGCTGCGTGTCGAGCACCACGCGCACTTTCACGTCCGGGCGCGCGGCCGCCGCAACGCGCAGCACCTCGAAACTGCCAATGTGCGAACCGATGAGGAGCACGCCGCGATCGGGACGGATGCGCGAGGTCAGTTCGTCGAGGCCGTTCATGCGTACATCGAAGCGATCGAAGCGATCGGTGAGCAGGAACACTCGGTCGAGGATGGTCGAGGCGAAGCGATGGATGTGGCGCATCACCTGCCAGGCGCTGGCCGGTTTGCCGAACGCGCGCTGCAGGAATTCAGCCGAGACCCGGCGTTCGAACGGACGTCGGATATAGAAATACAGTGTGATCGGATAGAGGATTGCGCGCGCAAGACGGCGCCCGCCGCGCAGCGCGATCGTGCGAATCAGCCAGATGGCGAACCAGCCGCCGCCTTCGGGGCGTTCGGTCCAGTGCTCACTCATTGCCGCCCCCTGTTTCCGCCTCGCCGCTCAGGATTAGGCTGCCATCCCGCTCGATGCGGAAGCGCAGGCGTGTGTCGCTGCGGGTTGCAGTCAACTGCGCCACCTGTCCCGGCAGCAAGGGCGCGAGGAATTTTACCGCGTGGATGCGCCGCAAGGGGCCAAACCCGGCTTTCTCCAGAGCGGCGGCGACACGGTCGAGCAGGACCACGCCGGGAACGATGGGATGGCCGGGGAAATGTCCGGGCAGGCTCGGATGCTGCGCGTCGATGTCGAAGCGCTCCGTGACAGTCGCTTCGCTGGCGGAGTCGTTCATCGGTCGGTATGTGCCGTATCGGCGGCGAAACTCGCAGCCAGCGCTGGCCACCGTCGTGCCAGACGAGCAAGGAACACCGGCAGCGGCGCATGCGGGAGATGGCGCAGGCGCCAACGCCGGTATGCGTATTCAAGCACGAGGAAGCCAAACACCCACGCATAGCTGCCCAGATGCAGGTACCAGCGCCAAGCCGACGCAATTGCCAGCGGCGGCCGCGCGCCGAAGCTCGCCAACGCACCATCGGGCACCGAGCACGCGACGACCACAAGCAGCAGGCACGCCTGCAGCCCGAGCACGAATGCCCATGCCCAGGTGAGCCTTCGCGCATAACGTTCGACGCCCGGCAGGGCCAGTCGCTCCGGTCCCTCCAGGATACGGATGATGCGCGCGATCAAGGGTTCGCGATCAGGACGCAGCGTGCGTGCGAAGACGACGCACAACGCGGCGTTGATGAGGACAGGCAAACTGTCGAGTGCGAGCTGTCCCTGTCCACGATGCGCGAGCCACGCAAGCACGGCCGCAATCACGAGCCAGGCGGACCACGCGAGCAAGTGGCCGCGGCGCAAACCCGGCAGCAGCAGCACGCTGAACAACGCGAACACCGCGAATTCGTCGAGCAGCGCGTTGCCGGTCGCGAAAGCGGCGACCAGCAGAACAACGTAGGCCAGCAATCCGAAGACAAACGCGCGCGAGCGCCGCGCGGTTGGCGCAGCAAGCGGTGGAACCGGAACCGGGGCGGACACGGAGGGCAACGCGCGGGGATCGCCAGCGAAGGTTTCAGGAAGGCGGCGCGACTGTAACATAGGGTCGAACGTCGAACCGGCGGCGCACATCCAGGGAGTACCACGTGGAGCAAGCGGCAACTGCGATTGAATGCGACGTGCTGGTGGTTGGTGGCGGTCCCGGCGGTTCGACCGCCGCAACCCTGCTGCAACGCCAGGGCCGGCGCGTGCTGCAGCTGGAAAAGGATCGTCACCCGCGTTTCCACATCGGCGAATCCCTGCTGCCGGCGAACCTGCCGATTTTCGACGCGCTCGGCGTGATGGAGAAAGTGCGCGCGCTCGGCGTGCTAAAGATGGGCGCGGACTTCCCTTCCGAGGACGGCAACTACCAGACCTTTCATTTCGCGCGTTCGCTCGGAGCGACGCCGCCGCACGCGTTCCAGGTCAAGCGCGAGGAATTCGACGCGATGCTGTTCGAGCATGCGCGCGAAAGCGGCGTCGATGCACGCGAGGGAGTCAAGGTCGGGCATGTCGAGATCGACGGCATCGGCCGCGTCACCGCGCAGGCCAAGGATGCGGCGGGCAACGCGTTGACCGTGCGCGCGAAATACCTGGTCGACGCGAGCGGTCGCGAAACCTTGCTCGGCGATGCGCTGAAGATCAAGCGCAAGAATGACAAGCATCAAAGCGCCGCGATATTCGCGCACTTCGAAGGCGTCGAGCTGCGTCCGGCCGAGGACGCCGGCAACATCAGCATCTACAACTTCGCACACGGATGGTGCTGGTTCATTCCGCTGCCGGGCGGCGTGATGAGCGTCGGCTGCGTGTGTCGACCCGAATATCTGAAGCAGCGCCGAGGTCGCAACGAGGAATTCCTGCTCGCAACCTTGCAGCTGATGCCGGATGCGTGGCGGCGCATGGCCAACGCGAAGATGACGTCGGACGTGCGCGTCACCGGCAACTACTCCTACACCTGCGAACGCATGGCCGGACCTGGCTGGGTCATGGTCGGCGATGCGTATGCGTTCGTCGATCCGGTGTTTTCTTCCGGTGTGTATCTGGCGATGCACAGCGGCACCCAGGCGGCGGCGATGGTCGGCGCGATCCTCGACGACCCGACCTGCGAAGCGGCATTGCAGCGTACGTTTGCAGCGCGCATCCAACGCGGCGTGCGCGTGTTCTCGTGGTTCATCTACCGCTTCAATTCACCGGTGATGCGCCACCTGTTCGCACACCCGGGCAACCAGTGGCAGCTTGAACAGGGCGTGATTTCAATGCTCGCGGGCGATGTGTTCGACACTCCAGCCGTGATGCAGAAACTGAAGCTGTTCAAACTCGTCTACGCTTGCTATGGCGTCGGCAATCTGAGGCGTTGGCTCGGCGAGCTGATCACGCGGCGGCGCCAGGCAAAAGTCGCGTTCAGTGGCGGCAATACGCCGGTGGACCGGGTCTAGGCTGCGGCGCGGGTCGCGCGACCGCTCTCTACGCGACGCGGTTCTGCTCGATATGCGCGGACAGTTCGCGCAGGCTTGCGAAGATGCGCTTGTTGTCCGGGTTGTCCGAGCGCAGCTGGAAACCGTAGTGCTTGGATACCGCAAGCGCGAGTTCCAGTGCATCGATCGAATCGAGGCCTAGATCACCACCGAATAAGGCCGCATCGGGATCGATCAACTCGGCCTTGACCCAGTCGATGTTGAGGCTTTCGACGAGCAGCTTGGCCAGTTCCTGTTCGGCGGGCGTCTGCGCGGCGGCGCTGGTGTTCATGTTCATGGGGGTCTTCGTCCGGGCCAGCGCTGAAAAAATATCCGTCCAGTGTATCATCGCCGACCCGCCACTGGCCTGAGTGGTGCCTTGCAGTCCGCCCGGCGTTCCGAATGTCGACCCCGATGATCGCCCCCGAATCGCCTACCGCACCGCTGCGGATCGGCTACGAGCAGACTTCGGCGGACGCGTTGCTCGCGCAATCGGACGTGCTCGCGATCATCGGCTTTGGCCACGCGTGGAAAGCTGGTGTTGATCCGCGCGTGCTGCGGGTTGGTCTGGAACCCGTGCAGGCCGGCCTGCTGGAAGTCTGGCGCAGCGCCGACGCGGTCACTTGCGGTCGTTCCGACGACTTGCGCTGGAGCAGCGACGGCGAGCATCTGTTCTTCGCGATCGAGGTGGATGAAGCCGCCCATGGCGGGATCGTCGCTGCAAGCGAATACGCCTACCGTCGCATCAACGCGTTCGTCGCAGCGAGTGCAACACCGAATGTGCTGCGCTTGTGGAACTATCTCGATGCCATCAATCTCGGTACGGGCGACACGGAGCGCTACCGACTGTTCTGCGATGGCCGTGCGCGCGGCATGCGTGATTTCCTGCACCCTCCGTATCCGGCCGCATCCGCGATCGGGCGTCAGGATGGCTGCCGCGTGCTGCAGATCTACGGCCTCGCCGCCGCGACGCCCGGTACACCGATCGAGAATCCGCGACAGGTCAGCGCATGGCGCTATCCGCGCCAGTACGGACCAACGGCGCCGACCTTCGCTCGCGGCATGCTGAACGCGCCTGCGCAGCTGCTGATCTCCGGCACGGCCGCCGTGGTCGGGCATGCGTCACGCCACGGCGACGACCTCGCCGCGCAGTTGAATGAAACCCTCGCCAATCTCGACAGTCTGTTGCGCGAAGCGGGCATGCCCACCGCGCAGTTCGACGCCGCCAGCTGCCTGAAGATCTATCTGCGCGACCCGGCCAATGCCGATCTCGTCGTGCGCGCGCTACGTGATCACTCGCCGGCGCTTGGCAACCTGCTGGTACTTGCCGGCGATATCTGCCGCACCGAACTGCTGGTCGAAATCGATGGCGTGCATCAATCGATCACCTGACGCAGCCACCGACGCAGCCGGGGCAGCGACGACACGACGCTGTTCGGCCTGATCAAGATCAATAGCGCCGCATTCCAGACAAAAGGCCACGCGCGTGTCCGCCACGAAAAGACAGTCGGCGACATGCCGGCGTTTGCCGGCGTCGTCTCCGACGAGCAGGAGTGGAAACTCATGGCCTGCGTGCGCTGCCGATACGCCGGCGAGCCGGCGCAACGGAACTGGTAATCCGGCGGCGTTGTCGTATCGTGGCCGATCTCTTGTTTCGCCTGGAATATTCATGACTCTGTCTGTCCCGCGCCCGCTGAGTGCCTTTCTCGTCACGGCCGTGATTTCAGGCGCGGTGTTTCCTGCGTCCACGAGCGCAGCGCCGTTCGCCTACGTGCCAAACCAGAAGAGCGGCTCCATCTCGGTGATCGATATCGCACGCGACGAAGTCGTGCGCACGCTGACGGCTCAGCACCAGCTCGGCAACCGGCTGCAGGCGATCGACATCGATACGAAGGGCAAGACGCTGTACGTCATTGACGCGCAGAACAACAGCTTATTCGCGATCGATCCGGCGACGGACACGGTCAGGCAGCGCGTCGCCATCGGCGAAGAAGCCGAGGGCGTGCGCCTCTCGCCCGACGACAAGACGCTTGCCGTCTGCGCCGAAGGACAGCATCAGGTGCTGCTCGTCGATGCCGCGTCGTTCAAGATCACGGCGCGCATTCCGGTGCAGGGCAAGAATCCCGAACATTGTGAATTCAGCGCCGACGGCAAGTGGCTGCTGACCAGCAACGAAGGCTCGGACAATCTCGACGTGATCGATGTCGCAAAGCACGCATCGGTGGCGACGATTGCAAGCAGCGGCCATCCGCGTGGCGGTGCATTCGCTGCACGCACATCGCACTACTACGTTGCGCAGGAATCGGCCAACGGCGTCGACGTGATCGACTTCGCGACGCGCAAGAAGATCGCATTGATCCCGACTGCCGCCCGCGCGGCGGGCGTGACGCCGACGCGGGACGGCAAGCGTGTCTACGTCGCGAACGGCAGCGGCAGCGTGTCGGTGATCGATACGGCAATGAACGCGGTGATCAAACAGATCACGGTTGGTCAGCGGTCATGGAACATGGCGCTGACGGCGGACGGCAAGAAGCTCTACGTCGCCAATGGCCGCTCCAACAGCGTCAGCGTGATCGACACGTCGACGTTTGCCGTGAGCAAGGAAATTGTAGTCGGGCAATTGCCATGGGGTGTCGTGATCGGACCCTGATCAACCCAATCGCGATGCCACGCCAACAGGCAAGGTTCCATTGAAAGTCGCAATTGATTTCGCTCACGCTGATCGATGCCCACGCAACCTGAGGAGTTCATCATGAAGACACGCGCCGCCGTCGCCTGGGAAGCCGGCAAACCCCTCTCGATCGAGCA
>JBDSFA010000037.1:0-22501 GCA_039919785.1 Dokdonella sp.
TGCGCAAACGCGCGTCGTTCCACGATCGGTTTGCCGAGGAATGCGCGCTGCCACGCCGGCGTATGCGATTGCGCCCGAAATGTCTGGTACGGCGCATCATCGGTACACAACGTATCGCCGTGCATCAGCAGCACACGTTCGCCTTCGATCTCGACGACGCTGGGATCGGGCAGCAGGGTCAGGCGCGCGCGACGTGCGTACGCGTCGCCGAGCAGAAAATCGCGGTTACCGTGGATGAAGAAGCACGGCACTCCTCGCGCTTGCAGATCGGCTAGCGCATCGGCGACCTGGTTGCCGGTCTCATCATCGTTGTCGTCGCCGATCCACGCCTCAAACAGGTCGCCCAGGATGTATAGCGCGTTGGCATGCACGGCCTCGTTGCGCACGAAATCCACGAACAGGTTCGTGATGTGCGGCCGGCTTGCATCCAGGTGCAGGTCGGATATGAAGAGCGTGGTCATGCTTGGACGTTTGCGGGACTGAGTTTCATGCCCGATGGGCCACCGAGGGCCCACCGGATTTCAATTCGCTCGATCGCTACGCTTTATGGAACCAGCGTCATTTTCAGGATCGAGATGGTGGTTGTCGGCACGTCGCTGCGGAACGGGCCTTGCGGTCCGGTCGGCACTGCGCGGATCTTGTCAACCACGTCGAGGCCGGCAGTGACTTTGCCGAACACGCAGTATCCGGGATCTGCATCGCTGGCGTAGTCGAGACGTGGGTTGTCGACGGTATTGATGAAGAATTGCGCAGTCGCCGAATTCGGATCTGCAGTGCGCGCCATCGCGAGCGTTCCGCGCAGGTTGCTCAGGCCGTTCTTCGATTCATTGGCGATGGGTGCGCGGGTCTTTTTCACGACCAGATCCTTGCTGAATCCGCCGCCCTGGATCATGAAGCCGGCAATCACGCGATGAAAGATCGTGCCGTCGTAGAAGCCGCTCTTCGTATAGGTCAGAAAGTTTTCGACCGACTTTGGTGCCTTGTCGGGATACAGCTCGACGGTGATGTCGCCCATGCTGGTCTTGATCAGCACTTTCGGAGCGGCAGCCATCGCTTCGGCAGCCGCGGGCTTTTCCGCGATCTTCGCTGCAGGTTTCGCTGCGGGTTTCACGGCAGGCTTGGCCATCTTCGCCGCAGCCTTTGCCGCTGCCGGCTTTGCCGCAGCGGGAGCATCCACAGCGAAGGCGAGCGTCGGTGCTAGCAAGGCAAATGCAAGGAGCAGGTGTTTGAACATGATGACCTCCGTAACAGGGATAACTAGACCGCGCATGATAGGCGCACAAGCGCTGCGCGTCATGCACGCCGACGGGTTCGGCCACGCTGGGAGGGACTGCCGGATCCCCAACGAAGAGCATCGCGGCTGAAGCCGCTCCCACAGACAGTTGCTCATGCTCCCACAGACAGTTGCTCATGCAGGTGTCGATGCTTTCGGCCCAGCGACGCTTTGGCCCTCCCCTTCAAGGGGAGCGTTGGTTGGGGATGGTGTCGATCGGTGTAAGTGCACGCCAGAGCATCGCGGCTGAAGCCGCTCCCACAGACAGTTGCTCCCACGATGTCCGTGCCTGGCGGGCTGCGCGGCGCTCAGGCTGCGGCAGGCGCGCGTGCGCGAACCTGGAGTTTCAGGTCGAGGATCTTGAAGTAGTCGCGTTCCTGCTCGAGGTCGGCGCGGGTCAATGGATGCTGGTCGAGCCACGCACTTGGCAATTCGAGTCTGAGCGTCCCATCGTCGGCAACGAGCTCCAGCGGCGGCAACGGATCGGTCGTGCGGCCGCGCTGGAGCAGCGCTGCCAGACGCAACAAGGCGATCAGGCGTCGTGCAGGGCGCCGCAAGCGCTCGGGCAGAGCGTCGATCGTTTCACGATCGGGTTTGCGCCGATGCGAGCGGATAATCGCCGCAAGCGCGAGCTGGCCCTGTCGACTGAATCCGGCCAGGTCGGAATTGGCGACGATGTAGGCGCCGTGGACATGATGCAGGCTATGCGCGATCGCGAGGCCGATCTCGTGGATATCGGCGCTCCAGCCGAGCAAATCGCGCTCGAGTGTGCCCAATTGCCATGCCTCCGCGACCTGTTCGAACAGCTCGATTGCGGCGTAGTGCACGCGTGCTGCCTGCGCACGCTCGACCGCGTAGCGCGAGGCGAGGGCGGCGATGCTGCCGGCGCGCGGGTCGCCGTGCATCGCGCGGCCGACCATGTCGTACAGCAGGCCCTCGCGCATCGCGGTTTCGCACACGCCCATGTGATCGAGCGCGAAGGTGGTGAAGATGGCATCGAGGATTGCTACGCCGCCCGCAATGACCTGGGCGCGTTCTTCGGCCAGGCCGGCCAGACGCAGGTTGTCGACGCTGCCGGCGTCGAGAATCGCCTCGCGCAAGCGCACGATCGAACTCGCGCTGATGCCGTTCTCGCTCCAGCCATTGGCTTGCACGATGCTGCCGATCGCCTTTGCCGTGCCGGATGAGCCGATCGCCTCGCCCCAGCCGCGAGCGCGGTAGTGGGCCGCAAACTGCTGCAGTTCCAACGCGATCTCGGTCTGCGATTGCTGCCAGCGTTTCTGCGTGAACTTGCCGTCACCAAAGAAACGCAGTGTGCTGGCGATGCATCCCATCTGCACGCTTTCGGTTTCGAGCGCTTCGTAGTCTTGGCCGATGATGAACTCGGTGCTGCCGCCACCGATGTCGACGACCAACCGGCGTTGGCTCGATTTGGCGAGGTCGTGCGCAACTCCGAGGTAGATAAGGCGCGCTTCCTCGCGACCGGCCACCACTTCGATCGGATGCCCAAGCGCGGTTTCCGCCGGCAGCAGGAAGGATTGCGGATGGGCGAGGCGTCGCACGGTATGGGTGGCCACTGCGCGCACGCGTTCGGGCGGCAGCGCGCGCAGGCGCTGGCCGAAACGCGCGAGGCATTCCAGCGCTCGTTCCCGACGTGATGCTTCGAGGCTGCCGTCGGGACGCAATCCCATCGCCATGCGAACGCTTTCGCGCAGGCGATCGATCAGGCGCAGGCTGCCGTGTTCGTAGCGTGCGACCACGAGGTGAAAGCTGTTCGATCCGAGATCGACGGCTGCGAGCAGCTCGCCTTCGCGGATGTCGGTGGCCGTCGCGTCCGTCACTGCATCCGTGCTCACAAGGGGTCTGGCAATTGTCGCATGTCTGTCCGCCGCGCGACGTGTCGCCGCTTCGACGGGCGCAGGAGGCTGCGCGGACGGCGCACGCCGCGCCTACGGCTTGTACATCGCCACCAGCGTCTGCTGCGCTGAATGCGGCGGGTCGGCACCTGGCTGCAGGCGCGTGTAACCGCCATCCGGCTGCAGTTCCCAGGCTTGGGTATTGTCCGCCAGGTAGTTCGCCAGTGACTCGTCGTAAATCCGTCGTGCGAGTTCGGGTTCGCGGATCGGGAAACAGGTCTCGATTCGGCGCATCAGGTTGCGCTCCATCCAGTCCGCGCTGGAGCAATAGATTTCGGGCGTGGCATCGTTCTGGAACCAGTACACACGGCTGTGTTCAAGAAAGCGGCCGACAATCGAGCGCACGCGGATGTTGTCGGATACGCCGGGGATGCCCGGACGCAGCGTGCATGCGGCGCGCACGATCAGGTCGATCTGCACGCCTGCCTGCGAGGCGCGATAGAGCACTTCGACGACGCTCTGCTCGTTGAGCGCATTCATCTTGGCGATGATGCGAGCCGGCTTGCCCGCGCGCGCATGCGCGATCTCGCGCTCGATCTTCTCCATCAGGCCCTTGTGCAGGGTGAATGGCGAATGCAGCAGGCACTTGAGCTGGATGAAGGGGCCGAGGCCGGACAGCTGCAGGAAGAGCAGGTGCGCGTCTTCGCCGATCTCCGGGTTCGCGGTCATCAAGCCGAAGTCGGTGTAGATGCGCGAGGTGACCTGGTGATAGTTGCCCGTCGACAAGTGCGCGTAGCGTCGCAGCGATCCTTTTTCACGCCGCACGATCAACAGCATCTTCGCGTGGGTCTTGTAGCCGACCACGCCGTACACGACCTGCACGCCGACTTCCTGCAGGCGATTGGCCAGGCGCAGGTTCGCTTCCTCATCAAAGCGCGCGCGCAGCTCGACGACGACTGTGACGTCCTTGCCCTGGCGTGCAGCATCGATCAGGTGGTCGACCAAGGGCGAATCATTACCGACGCGGTACAGAGTCTGCTTGATCGCGAGCACGTCCGGATCGGCGCTGGCTTCGCGCACCAGTTCGATCACCGCGTTGAACGAATCGAACGGATGGTGCAGCAGGATGTCCCGCTCACGGATCGCTTCGAACAGGCTGATCTCCTCCGCAATTGCCGGCAGCACGCGCTGCACCAGCAGCGGGAATTTCAGGTCGTGGCGGTCGATCTGGTCATAGATCGCATTGATGCGACTGACGTTGACCGGTCCTTCGCAGCGGTAGACATCGCTATCGGTGAGCTCGAAGTTCTGCATCAACATGCCCGCAATCGCCTTCGGGCAGTTGTCGGCGACTTCGAGGCGCACGCCTTTCGCATAGCCGCGACCCTTGAGCTCTTGGCGCAGTGCGAGCGCGATGTTTTCCTCGTCCTCGTCGACGACCAGCTCGCTGTTGCGCGTGACGCGGAACTGATACGAGTCCTGCACCTGCATGCCGGGGAACAATTCATCCATGAACGCGTGCAGGATGCTTGACAGGAACACGAAATCGTAGGGCGATTCGGCGACCTCGGCGGGCATGCGGATGATGCGCGGCAACGAGCGCGGTGCGCGCACCAGCGCCATGTGACCTTCGCGGCCGAAGGCATCGCGGCCCTTGAGCACAACGGCCAGATTCAGGCTCTTGTTGAGGATGCGCGGAAACGGATGCGCAGGATCGAGGCCGAGTGGCGACAGCACGGGCAGGATCTCGTTGCGGAAATAGCCTTGCAGCCAGGCACGCTGTTTCGGCGTCCATTTGTCGCGTTTGGAGAAGCGTACGCCTTCGCGTTCGAGAGACGGCAGCAAGATCGCGTTCCAGAAATCGTATTGCGCCTTCACCAGGGTCAGCGCGCGCTCGCGGATCCGCGTCAGCACCTCGCCGCTTGCCATCGCATCCGCACCTGCACGCATGTCGCCAAGACTCAACTGCTGGCGCAGCACTGCGACGCGCACCTCGAAGAATTCGTCGAGGTTTGAGCATGAAATGCACAGATAACGCATGCGTTCGAGCAAGGGCACGCCTGGGTCCTGTGCCTGCGCCAATACGCGGAAATTGAATTCAAGTTGGGCCAGTTCGCGATTCAGATACAGGCTCGGGTCATGCAGGTTTTGTTGTACGTCACGATTCATGCAGCGATCCCGTCGGTCGTGTTCATTCGAGGATGGAACGTTGCGCGCTACGCTCCTCCGCAGCAAGGGGTACGAAACCTTCCTGACGTACGAAGGACTGCCCTTCTTCGGAGAGCGCATACGCGATGAACGCAGTCGGGAGTTCGGCCAATGCACGTTGCGGCGGGCGGTTGATGTAGAGATACAGCGCGCGGGCGAGAGGGTAGCTTTCGTCTGTGATGCTCGTGCTGTCTGGAAGGACGCCTGCGTCGCGTTCGTTGCGCGCCAGCGCGAGTGGCTTGACCCGTCCGTTGATGTAGCCGATGGCAGCGTAGCCGATCGCCTCGCGGTTCATCGCGATGGCTCCGACGATCGCGCCATTGCCTGGCCACGCGACCACTTCGGGCCGAAAATCGCCGTTGCAGAGAACGGATTCGCGAAACACCTCATGGGTTCCGGAGCTCGCGTTGCGGCCTACAGCGAGAATCTGCGTGTTGCCGAGTCCGGGCCGCTTCTCCGCGGCGAGGTCGCTCCAATACCTTATCGGCCGCGGCGCACCGCAGCGACGGGTCGACGAATAGACGGCATCAAGTTCGGCAAGAGTGATGCGTTGAAGCGGATTTTCTGGATGTACGAACACGACGATGGCGTCGCGTGCGATGACCAGCCGCGTCGGCGCGTAGCCATAGCGTTTGCGAAAGTCTGCCTCCTCGCCTGCGCTCATCGCCCGGCTCATTGAACCGATGTCCGCCGCGCCTGCTGTCAGCGCAAGTGGCGCGCTGGCTGAGCCTGCGGCCTGGATCTGGATGCGTGCCAGCGGATGCAAAACCTGGAACGCGCTGGCCCAACGCGTGACGAGCGCGCTGGCAGTGTCAGAACCCACGCAAGTCAGGCTGCCTGACAAGCGATTGTCCGCCGCGCAGGCAAACGGTATTGAGGTGATACCAGCGATCAGGATCAGCACAGCGATGGTCTTTTTCATGGCGTTCCGACCAGGACTTGCGGTTGGAGCAGGTGTTGGGCGTCGAACACGCATGCGAACGTGCTACCGACGCTCAGTTCGCTGCTGATGTCCAGATGCGCGTGATGCAACTGCAGCACGTGCTTCACGATCGAGAGTCCAAGACCGGTACCGCCAGTGTCGCGCGAACGACTGGTGGAAACGCGATAGAACCGCTCGGTGAGTCGCGGCAGATGTTGGGGCGAGATGCCGTGGCCGGTATCGATCACTGACAATCGTGCGCCGTCGTCGCTGCTCTCCCAACGCAGGGTGATGCGGCCGCCTGCGGGCGTGTAGCGCACCGCATTGGTCACGAGGTTCGAGAACGCGCTGTGCAATTCGTTGGGCGAGCCGGAAAGGTCGTGGCGGCCACGCAATTCCGTGACGATCTCATGCTGGCCCTGACTTAGCGCAGCCGCTTCCCGGCGCAGCGCTTCCAGCAGCGAACGCAGGCTGATGCGTTCCAGCGGCAAGTCGTTTTGCGCTTCGAGTCGCGACAAGGTCAGCAGGTCCTCGACAATCTGCGTCATGCGGCGCGACTGATTGCGCAGCTCATGCAGGATTGGTTCGTACTCGGGAATCTGCTCCGGTTCGATCATGTCGAGATAGCCGTGCACCACAGTCAAGGGCGTGCGCAGTTCGTGCGAGACATTGGCGACAAAATCACGCCGCACCTGTTCCAGGCGCACCAGTTGACTGACATCGCGTGCGACCAGCAAGGCGCGATCATCGGCATAGCGGATCAGCCGCAAGCTGAGGCGCAGGTTTTCGTCGGTCGGCGAGGCAAGGTCGTTCAGCGGCTCGGCGCCATCAATGCGCAGCCACTCGGCGAAGCGCGGCGCGCGTACGATATTGGTCAGGTGGCCGCCAATATCCTGCGGGTACTTCAATCCCATCAGGTCGCCGGCTGCGGTGTTGAACCATTCGATGCGTCGATCGAGATCGAGCGCGACGACCGCGTCGGGCATTGCGGCTGCGGCGTCGCGGAATGCGCGCAACTGGCGCAACAGGCGCCGTTTGTCCTCGCGCCCGTCGCGTTGGCGATGCCTGACCAAATTCTGGATCTCATCCCAGATTCCGCTGCCGTCGGAAGCGGGCAAATGCTGACGGCTGGTCAACAGGCGATCAAGCCGGATCAGCTTGAATATCCCGAATACGATCACGCCGCTTGCCAGTACGAGCAGCGTTTGCGCCACTGCGCGCAACCACGAACCAAGCGCGAGTGCGAACAGGATCAGCACGACGAAGCGCCAGCCGCTCGATCGCCAGACGCGATTCAGACGCAAAGGCATGGACCCGATCTCGATACGGATGACGCTGCATGAATGGCGTTAAGGGTACGGATGAACAGCATCTCAGCGTATTCGAATGCAACGTAGGGGCGTGGAACGACTGACGATACGCGGCTCACACGCGGGTGGAAAACCGATAGCCGGCACCGCGCACGGTCTGCACCAGCACATCGCGGGTGAACGGTTCGAGCGTCTTGCGCAGGCGACGGATATGCACGTCCACGGTACGCTCCTCGACGTAGACTCCGCCGCCCCAGACATGGTCGAGCAACTGGCTGCGCGTGTACACACGTTCGGCATGGGTCATGAAGAAGTACAGCAGGCGGTATTCGGTCGGACCGATGTGTACCGGTTGTTCGCCGCAAAATACGCGGTGCGCGGCGCTGTCGATGCGCAGTCCACCCAGTTCGACGACGCCTTCGGCATCCTCGCCGTGGGTACGACGCATCACGGCCCGAATGCGCGCCAGCAGTTCGCGCGTTGAGAACGGTTTCACCACGTAGTCATCGACCCCGGCATCGAGGCCGCCGACACGGTCGGTTTCCTCGCCGCGCGCGGTCAGCATGATGATCGGCACTTCGCGCGTGAGCTCGTCCTTGCGCAGGCGGCGCGCGAGGTCGATGCCGCTCATGCCCGGCAGCATCCAGTCGAGCAGGATCAGGTCCGGGACACGTTCGCCGATCGCAACCTGCGCAGCGCGCGCATCGGCCGCGTGCATCGCTTCCATGCCTGCCTTGCGCAATGCGAACGCGACCATGTCGCGGATCGCAGTTTCGTCTTCAACTATCAGGATGTGCTTCTGCACGCTGTCACCCAAGGGAGCGCCACAGAAGCGCTTTATGACGCCGGTATTACAGCGATTTTTTGTTACCGCAGAATGACAAAACACGTTCTATTGACACGCAGGTCCTGATGCGTGCGGAATATGCGCACTTTCGGGTTACGGAAATATTACTCCGTGCCGTCGGCCTTCGCGCGAGTCGTCCCGCGTACAGCAGGAAAATGCCGGCGTCAGCGAGTCGGGCGTGCTCGGGAAATCCCGCTTGCGCAGCGCCAGCACCGTAGGCGTAAGGTCGGTGATGCGGGCGTCAATGCGACTGCGCTGGTAGTAGGTCAGGTCGGGTTGCTTGGACAGCACCTTGAGCTGATTCAATGCGTCTTCTGCATGGCCGGTCAGATAGGCGGCCTCCGCGTAGGCTTCGGCTGCCCGCACCTTGTCGCCCGCAAGCTGGTTTGCGCGGCCATAGCTTTTTTGCAGATCCGGATCGTCGGCGTGACGGTCGACCAATGGTCGCAGCAGTTCGATCGCGCGGCGTGAGCTCTTGATTTCGGCCTGAGCAAGCAAGCTGTCGGCATAGGTGAGGGTCACCGCGCGATTGCCGGGGAAGTCATCGTTGAGCTGCTCGAAGCGCTTGAGCGAACCCGCCTTGTCGCCAGACTGGTCCTCCGCATGGGCGAGCTCGAGACGAAATACCGGCGAATTGGGTTGTTTCGCAACCAGCTTAGCAAGTTCACTTGCAGCCAATTTTGGCTCGCGCGTTTCGATCAAGGCGAGTGCGTAACCGTAGCGGTTCGCGGGCGTATCGAACGCGGGGTTGTCGCGCAGATTGTCGGCGTAGTAGCCGCGGATTGCAGGGACGGATGCGGCACTCAACACGCGCGCCCGTTCGCGCATCAGTTCGAAATAGGCTTCGCCATGATTGACAGCTTCAGCTGCGTGCGGTGCCGCCGCGGCCGCTGCCAGGCTTGCCGGACGAGCCAGCAGCGAAGGGCCCATCAGCGCAACATTGATGCCGGCCTGGTTTTTCTTGCGCACGTCGGCCGCCTCATCGGCGAGTTGTGCGGCGCGCGCCTTCGCTTCTGCGATGCGCTTGGTATCGAGTGGATGATCCAGCAGGAATTCCGGTACGTCGATACCGTTCACGCGCATCATCTTCTGCAGGGTCTGGAACGCGCCGGCCATCGCCAGAGGATCGAAGCCGGTGCGCGCCAGCGTCTGGATGCCGACTCGATCAGCCTCGGCTTCCTCCCCGCGTGTGAAATTGATCTGGCGCTGCTGGATCAACGAAGTGCCGGTGACCATCGCGGCGGCAGCCGCATCGTCGCTGCGATGCGAAGCGGCGATCATCACGCCGAGCATGCCGAGCATGATCGGAATCGACATTTTCTTGGTATCTTCGAACGCGCGCAGGATGTGCTGCTGCTGTACGTGCGAGATCTCATGCGCGAGCACGCCGGCGAGTTCATCTTCGCGCTGCATCGCATTAAAGAGTCCTGCATTGACGGCGACGAAGCCGCCGGGCGCCGCAAAGGCGTTGATCTGTTCGTCGCGGACGATGAAGAATGTGAACGACATGTCTGGATGGTCGCTGGACGCGACCAGTCGGAAACCCAGCGAATTGATGTAGTCGCCGAGCAGGGCGTCGTCGAGCACGAGGCCGTATGCGCGCATCTCCTGCAGCATGGCTGCGCCGTAGTCATGCAGATCCTGTAGCGACATGATGGCCGCAGCCGAGCTGCCGATGTCGGGAAGCTTGACGTCGAGCTCGCGCGCGCCAGCAAGGCTCGTGATCAAGGCGACGGCCAGCAAGGTGAAACAGCGGGGAATTTGCGTCAACGCGCCAAACATGGGAGCACCCGAGAGGGAACAGGTTTCAGACCACATTAGCGCGCGCGTATTCTCGATGCCACCGCTATTGTCCAATTGCGGGCCATTGCGCGTACGAACACTCAGGGCGCGTTCATTGGCCGATTCGATCGACGGACTTGCAAGGATCGCAGCCTGACTTCAATCTTGGCGCTCAGGTTTTCATTGGATACGATCCATGATCCGGGTTGAAATCTACACGACCGCGATTTGCCCCTACTGTGTCTCGGCCAAGAATTTCCTCACGCAGAGGGGCTGGGCCTATGACGAGGTTCGCGTCGACCGCGATCCGGTCAGGCGCGAGGAAATGCTCACGCGCAGTGGTGGTCGTCGCACTGTGCCGCAAATCTTCATCAACGACGTGCATGTCGGCGGTTTTGACGACCTCGTCGCGGCCGACCGCGCCGGCCGCCTGCGCGAACTCACCGAGAATGCAAAATGAGCGACCGCATGGGTGACTTCACCGCGTTCCGGCAGCGCATGAACGAGCGCATCCTGGGGCAGGACAATCAAGTGGTGCGACGCTTCTTCGCCCTCGATACGCAGACCTACAAGGCGGGTGCGCTAGACGTGAAGACCAAGGAAATGCTCGGCCTGGTCGCATCGCTGGTCCTGCGCTGCGACGACTGCATCAGCTACCACGTTGCGAAATGCGTCGAAGCGGGCGTCAGCGAAGACGAGCTCTTCGAGGTGTTCAGCGTGGGATTGGTCGTGGGCGGGTCCATCGTTATCCCGCATTTGCGGCGTGGCGTCGATTTTCTCGATCAGACGCTGGGCAAGACCGATGGCGCGGACCGCTCGTCCTGAGCTGCGTTTTTCGGATGAATCAGGGGCAAGCCTCTTGCGCAGACGAGTGCTATCCCGGCGAAACGTCAGCGCGGAATGCGCACGAGCTTCATGCGGGCGCCATCGCTGCCACGGCCGGTCAGATGGTCGAGTCCAATCTGGTCGAAATCCGCGATCGGCGTCGCGTTGGTGGACAGGGTGCAGACTTCTGGACGTCGGCTGGCAGAGCCGAGTCGGCAGTCCAGCGTTGCATCATTGCCGGCATCGGAGAGGTGAAAGGTCTCCGCGTCCTGGCTGCTCGGATCTGCAAACTCGAACACGCGGGGCGGGCCCTTGTCGTCGGGGACGAGCACCCATTGTCCGCTCCAGCTGGTGCCCGGAGCACCCGTAGCGAACTGCGATCGGGCCAGCAACAGCGGTCGGACCTGCACGTCGCGGCCGCCCTCGCTGCGTACGAGCCAGGCGCGCGCTTGCGTCGGAGAAACGAATTCGATTTCAAGGCGTGGTCCCGCCGCAGCGGTGGGTTTGTTTCCGATCGGTGCAAACATCGGATCGCCGTTAGCGAGCTGGACCAATGGCACCGAGGCGATGCGCCCGTTCGGTCGTGCCGTACCGAAATACCAGGTCGGCAAACCCGAATCCGCGAAGCCGAAGAACCCGACAGCGAGTTGGCCGTCCTGCAGTTCGAGGCTGGCGCTGCTACCTGCAGCTTCGCCCGCTTCGGACCACCAGAATCCATTTTCAGGCGTTGGTGCAGAGACAGCGCTGTTCGTGTCGAGCAAATGGAATGCGGCCAACGTTGCTGCCGCACTTGTCATGGAGTAGATGCGCACCCGATAAACCTGTCCGGGGAGTAGCGGCAGCCCCGTGCTCCTGGCCACATCTATCCGCAGCGCGAATGGCAGCGTCAGTGAATCATCGCAGGCGATGTGCGGTGTCTGGAGTTCGATACTGAGGTCGACCCCATCCAGGGTGACGCCTCCAAGCGTCGGCGCGCAGCGAGCCGGAGCCGTACCATGTACATCGATGAAACCCTGCGAGTGGCCCCCCGCCGCTGCGGCGGACGCGAATTCGACGCGCAGCGGATCCGCGCCAAGACCAGCGGCAGTCGCACTGACACAGCCGGCAGCCGCGATCGCGCAAAGGACGCCGGCAAGCCAGGATTTCGCGGCCAGCTTTGTTGTATGACGCGGGAACATTCGCGGATAATGCGCGCCCGCACCGGTTCGGGCAAGTCCAATTCACGTGAAATCCTTGCTGCACAAGGATATTCCGCGTTATTGACTTGACGCAGCTTGCGAATCCGGTGTTCGCGGTGGCTCGCTTCATGGCCACCCACACACCCATCCCACGGTTTCTTTCGCGCGCGATCTTCCCGATCCAGCGTGCAGTACGGAGTTCGCTTCATGAACAAGACCATTGCGGTGATCCGCGGCGACGGCATCGGCCCGGAAATCATGGACGCTACCTTGCGCGTCCTCGACGCTCTTTCGCCCGGATTGAAATATGAATTCGTCGAGGCAGGCGTTGCCGCGCTGGAAAAATTTGGTGAACTGCTGCCGCAGGCGACCCTGGATTCGATAGCGAAACATCGCATCGCACTCAAAAGTCCGCTGACCACACCGGTCGGCGATGGCTTCAGCTCGATCAATGTGGAGCTGCGCAAGCGCTTCGATCTGTACGCCAATGTGCGTCCGGCGATTTCGTTTCCGAATACGCGTTCGCGTTTCCCGGAGAACGTGGACATCATCACGGTGCGCGAGAATACCGAAGGCGCCTACATCGGCGAAGGTCAGCTCGTTTCCGAGGATGGTGCGACCGCAACCTTGACCCAGAAAATCACGCGCCGCGGATCCGAGCGCATCGTGCGCTACGCATTCGATCTGGCCCGTCGCAATGGCCGCAAGAAAGTCAGCATCGTGCACAAGGCTAACATCCTGAAATCGACCTCGGGCCTGTTCCTCAAGGTCGCGCGCGAAGTTGCGGCACTGTATCCGGACATCGTTTGCAACGAGCTGATCGTCGACAACTGCTGCATGCAATTGGTGATGAGGCCCGAGCAGTTCGACGTTATCGTGACGACCAATCTCTTCGGCGACATCATTTCCGATCTTTGCGCAGGGCTTGTCGGTGGCCTCGGCCTCGCTCCGGGCGCGAATATCGGTGTCGATGCCGCCATCTTCGAGGCAGTGCATGGCTCGGCGCCGGACATCGCCGGCAAGGGCATCGCAAATCCCTGCGCGCTGCTGCTCGGAGCGGCGCAGATGCTCGACCATCTCGATCAAGGCGACAACGCCACACGTCTTCGCGCGGCCATTCGCGCCACGCTGCAAGCGCGCGATCGAGTTACGCCAGATCTTGGCGGTACGGGGACGACCAGCGCGTTCGCGGACGCGATCATTGGACGCCTGAGCGCCTGATTCAACCTGTCTTCTGCACGCGCCCAGCGTGCTAGCTGCTGCGCACTAGCGCGCAGCAGCCAGATGATCGAGCACGCGCAATGCGCCTTTGCCGGGGCGATAGCCGGCAGCAAGTGCAGCGTGCACAAAGCCGATCGCTTGTTCGACGGCAACATCCAACGTGTAGCCGAGCGCCATTCCGGCCGCGATCGCGGCCGACAGCGAACAACCAGTGCCATGGCTTTCGCCGCGAATGCGTTTCTGGTGGAACCAGTGTTCGCCATTTTGCGTCAGCAGAAGATCAGAGATTTCATTGCCGCGGAGATGGCCGCCCTTCAGTAGCACCGCACGGGTGCCCTGGTCGAGCAGGGCGGCTGCAGCGGCGTGCATGTCCTTGGTCGTGCGGATGCTGCGACCGAGCAGTTGTTCGGCCTCCGGGATATTGGGTGTCAGCAGATGTGCGCGTGCAAAAAGATGTTTGCGCAACGCGACCGCAAGATCGCTGCGGGCAAGCTTGGCGCCGGTAGTGGCGACCAACACAGGGTCCACGATCACCGGGATGCGCGGGCGTTTGATCAATGCGGCAGCGACCGTGCGCGCGATCGTCGGCGTCGCCAGCATGCCGATCTTGATGGCACCGACGCGGAAGTCGTTCAATACGGCGTCAAGTTGTGCGCGCAAGTTAGCCGCTGGGATGACATGGATTGCGCTGACCCGGCGCGTGTTCTGGGCCGTGACGGCCGTGATCGCGCAGGTGCCATGGACTCTGAATGCGGCGAAACTGCGCAAATCGGCCTGAATGCCGGCGCCTCCGCCGGAATCCGAGCCGGCGATGGTCAGTGCGATCGTGGGGGAGGTTGGATTCATGGTTCGTTGCGTTTTTGCAACAAAAATTTCCAGATGTGAACGATAGCACAAGGCCCGAACATCGCCATTCCGACCCCAGTGCGTGCCGCTGGGCGATGATCACAGGAACGAGACGCTTGACATGTGTTGCGTTTTCGCCAATGATTCGAGACGAATTACACCACAATGTTTCCATCACCGCAGCCAAGGGCTATGCAGCGGGCAACAGCAGCAACCGCAGGGAGATGGATGGGAGCGCTAAGCGCAGGGCTAGCGCTCCCATTTTCTTTTCTGGTACAGGCCGCGTCGCCAGACAACGCGTACACGATTGCGCGCGCGGAGACGGCTGCCTCCCTATCGAATGTAGCCGATGGGTCGGTTCTTTCGCGCTGGCATGATTACGCGCTGAGCAGCATCACGCCGCAGTTTTCCTGGGCCGTGCTGCCGCCGGCATATGGCGCACCGCGAGTGCTCGACAACTATTCTGGCGTCGTGGCGAGAGCCTCGTTGTTCGACATCAAGAAGGCGGCGGCAACGCATCTCGCGATCTCGGTCGCCACCGGCACTGTCGCCGATACCCCCAGCGTGTTGCCGGACCAGACCGCGCATTTGAACGGACTGCCGCAGACCGGTTTGCAGCGCACGGTCGTTGCTTCCTCGCTCGCGCATGATTGGGGCAGTCATGGTTCGCTGCGTCTGACCGGTGTGCTCGCCTATCAGCGCTTTGCCAGCCTTGGCTTGGGCACCACCGACGGGTGGGCGCCGTTGCCAACGTGGTTCAACGACAGTTCCTATGGCGCCGGTGCGCGGGTAGACATCGGCAACGCACTCAACGATCGTCTGCGCTGGAATTTTGGGTACCAGTCTCGCGTGAGCATGGGGGCGCTGACAAACTACCGTGGCGTGTTTGCTGATCCGGGCGATTTCGATATTCCAGCCAGTGCCAGCGCAAATTTCAGCTATGCGTTGACGCCGCAGTTCAATGTCGATGTCGGCGTGCAACGCGTCATGTACAGCGCGATCACTCCGTTCACGAGCTCGAATCTGCCGACGCGCTTCCTTGCTCTGCTGGGTGATGGTGGTAGTCCTGTATTCGCCTGGCGCGATCTCGATGTGTACAGCATCGGTTGGACCGTGCGCGACGAAGACCTCGGTTCGGTGCAGTTGCGCTACACCACGCGCCAGCAGCCGGTGCCGACGTCGAAACTCCTTGAGAACGCGCTCGCTTCGGCAACAGCCAACGACACGCTCTCGCTGGGTTGGTCGCGCGGTTTTGGTCCGAACGCCAACGTAAGTTTCGCCGCAAGCTATGCGACGTCGCCGTACTACCTGTTGATGCCGTCCTACCTTGCGCGCAGCGACGGCACCGCGAGCCAGTTCGAGTTCGAAGCGAACTGGTCGATGCGTTTCTGACACGCTGACGAGCCCGCGCTGGCGAGTCCGGCTCGCTCAGCGCGGCTTCCGTTCCATCCGGCTTTCCGCTACAGCATTTCCGACGCGTAATCGGCGAGTCGCGAGCGTTCGCCGCGCCGCAGGGTGATGTGCGCGCTGTGCGCCCAGTCCTTGAAACGGTCGACCGCAAACGTGAGGCCTGAGGTGGTTTCGGTCAGATAGGGCGTATCAATCTGCTCAACATTGCCGAGACAGATCATCTTGCTGCCCGGGCCGGCGCGCGTAATCAGGGTCTTCATCTGTTTCGGCGTCATGTTCTGCGCTTCGTCGATGATCACGTAGCGTCCGAGGAAGGTGCGTCCGCGCATGAAATTCATTGAGCGGATCTTGATCCTCGATGCGAGCAGGTCATTGGTGGCTGCGCGGCCCCAGGCGCCGCCTTCCTGCGGATTGGTGAGCACTTCGAGGTTGTCGGTCAGCGCGCCCATCCACGGCGTCATCTTCTCTTCCTCGGTACCCGGCAGGAAGCCGATGTCTTCACCGACCGAGACGGTTGCGCGCGTCATGATGATCTCGCGATAGCGCTGTTGGTCCATAACCTGCGCCAGGCCAGCCGCGAGCGCGAGCAAGGTCTTGCCCGTGCCAGCAGTGCCGAGCAGGGTGACGAAATCGATGTCCGGATCCATTAGCGCGTTGAGGGCGAAGTTCTGCTCGCGATTGCGCGCCTGGATTCCCCAGACCGAATGCGAGGCGCCAAGGCGATAGTCGTCGACGATCTGCAGCACTGCTTTCGGGCCTTCCAGGCGCAGCACACGCAACTCGACTTCGTCTTCGCCCGGCAAGTAAAGGCTCTGGTTTGGATGCCAGTCCTCGTCCTTGCGCCGCTTCACTTCGTAGAAAGTACGCCCGCGCTCAGACCAGGAACGCAATTCGCTGTGGCGCTCCCAGAAATCGGCAGGGAGTTCGGCGAGGCCGTTGTATAGCAGGCTGAAATCATCCAGCGCGCGATCGTTCTCGTAGTCTTCGGACGTGATCCCATTGATCTTCGCCTTGATGCGAAGGTTGATGTCTTTTGACACCAGCACGACCGCTTCCTTGGGGCGCGCCTCGCGCAAGGTGACGACCGATGCGAGGATCAGGTTGTCCGGTAGCGTGCGCGTTGCGCGTTTGTCGGACACAACGTGAGCTGTGGTCTGAAAATACAGGCGGCCGATCTTCGGCTTTCGATCGAGCTGGATGCCTTGCGGCAGGCGCAGGTCGAGGCCTTCCTCGATCGGTTGACCGTTGCCGGCGACGACGAGTTCGTTGAGAAAGCGGCTTACCTGGCGAGCATTGCGCGATGTCTCAGAGGTTCCCTTCTTGGCCGCATCGAGTTCCTCGAGTACGGTCATCGGAATGAAAACGTCGTGTTCCTCGAAACGGAACAGGGCGGTCGGGTCGTGCATCAGCACATTGGTGTCGAGCACGTAGATACGCTTGCCTCGGGTCATGCGCGGCTCTCGATAGGAAAATATGAAGTGATGCAGCACACGACGGGTGCCGCGCTTGGCGGAGAATGCGAACCGCAGACGGGAATCACAAACACTCTTGCTTCAGTTGTTCGAGCACAGCAGCGGCATGACCAGGCACCTTGACTCCGCGCCACTCTGCTAAGAGGACGCCCTCGGGATTGATCAGGAAGGTACTCCGGATGAGACCGACATAGTGTTTGCCGTACAGCACTTTCGCGCCGATCACATCGAACGTCTGGCACCACACTTCGTCGGTATCGGCGATCAACGGAAATGCGAGATCGTGCTTCTGGCGGAATTTGCCGTGCGAGGTTGCAGAATCGCGTGACACGCCGATGATTTCGCAGCCGCGCGTCTGGAACTCGTCGTAAAGGTCGCGGAAATCCTGCGCTTCGCGCATGCAGCCGGGCGTGTGGTCTTTCGGATAGAAATAGACGACAACGTGTCGCCCTCGCAGTTCTGCCAGGGTCAGGGTCCCACCGTCCTGAAGCACGCCTTTCAGTTGGGGAACTTTCTTGCCCAGCACTGGCGTCATCAGAATTTCATCGGGTCCATGATCGCGTCGAGATTGAGCCCGTCGCAGAACTCCAGGAAATCATCACGCAGAGCTGCGATGTGCGTCGTGGTTGGAATGCCGATGGTGATCTGCGCGGAGAACATGTCGGCGCCCGTCTGCATCGCACGGTACCGCGTCGAATGCAGCTGTTCGATCGTGATGGTCTGCTGTTCAAAGAACTCTGCCAGCTGGAACAAAACGCCAGGCTTGTCAGCAGCGACGACTTCGACCACGTAGGGAAGCAGATTCGATTGCTGCTGCTTCGCACTGGTGCGGAAATGCGTGAGGCGAAGTTCACCAGCGCGATCAAGCCGCGCCAGGCCATTCTCCAGCTTTGCGATGGCGTCCCACGCGCCCTGTGCGAGGGCAAGCACGCTCAGTTCGTTGCCGAGGGTCGACACGCGTGCCTCGGCAAGATTGCAGCCACATTCGGAAATACGCTTGCTGATGGCGACCAGCGGCGATTGCGTAGCCGCACTGAACGCGCTGATAAGCAGGTAGTTCTCGTTCGACGCTGGCCGTGCTGTGCTTTCGCTCAAGGCCTGCTTTCCTGCTTGCTTAACCATTCCATCGTCCCGGGGCTACTGGCGCCGAATGCCGACGTCCGCCATGGGCAGAATACTTGCGGGCATCGGGGGTCGCAAGGAGGTTCGGGGAGCGTACGCGTGGAAAGCGATGCCAGGCGGGTTGCGCAGTATGCCCGCAGTCCACGATGGACTTGGCCCGATATCCCCAAGTAACATCCGAGGCTCCGTACGCGTTCGGTCCCGCCTTGATCCTCTCCGGCAGCATCTGTGCATTGGCGACGCCGTTCTGCGCTCGCGACGATGCCATCGATTTCGACGCATTCGGCCGCTTGATTGACTATCAGCTGGCAGGTGGCACTCGTGCGCTCGTCGTGGCAGGTTCCACAGGCGAAGCTGCTGCGCTTGATGATGCCGAGTTTTCCAGATTGCTGGAGTTTGCCGTCGCGCGTGTCGATGGCCGTGTGCCATTGCTCGCCGGCACGGGTCAGTCAGCTACTCGCAAGACGATCGCACACACGCAGCGCGCGCGCGTTGCCGGTGTGGATGCTGCGCTGATCGCCGCACCAGCATATGTCCGACCGACCCAGGAAGGCATGTACCACCACTTCAGCGAGATCGCCGAGCACGGTGGTTTGCCGCTCGTGCTCTATAACGTGCCGTCACGCACGGCTTGCGATTTGCTGCCCGAGACGATTGCGCGTCTCGCGCAGAACGGCGACATTGTCGGCATCAAGGAAGCAGTGTCCGATCCTGAACGCATGATCGCGTTGCTGGACATGAAGGGGCCGCGGTTTGCCGTGCTGTCCGGCGACGATCCAACCGCAGCGCGTGCGCTCCTCGCAGGCGCCGATGGCGTGATTTCGGTCGCCGCAAACGTGGCGCCGCGCTGGTTTGCAACCCTGTGTGAGGCTGCCATTGCTGGCGATGCACCGCTCGCAGACGCGACCGATCTGCGTTTGACGCGGCTGTATGCCCTGCTCGGCGTTGAGCCGAATCCAATCCCGTTGAAATGGTGCTTGTCCGAACTGGGTTTGGGTGAGGCGCATGTGCGTTTGCCGCTGCTTTCGCTATCCGCCATACACCAGGCGGAAGGCATCGAGGTGTTGAGTCGGCTCGGCCTGGTCGAGGCGGAGCCTGCAGTCGGGTAGACTAGAGGGATGACTGACGACAGGATGGTATTTGTGATACGGAACTCTTTCGTACTGCCGGCCACGCTGGCTGCGGCTTCCCTGCTGAGTGGCTGCGGATTCATGCACCGCCATCTCGATCACAAGGACGTTGACTACCGCAAATCCGTGCAGGAACGGCCTCTTGAGGTACCGCCGGATCTGGATACGCCCACTAGCAGTGGTGCGCTGGTAGTGCCGGCCATCGGTGCGGCGCCGTCTCAGTCGACGCCGTCCGGCGCAGCGGCTGCCACGCCGACGGCCATGCCGCCGTCGACGTCGATGGAGCCTGGCGTCCAACTGGGTGGCGACGGCCTGCGTATTGCCGACAGCGTTGAAAGCGCCTGGACGCGCGTCGGCCTCGCACTGGAGCGTTCCGGTGCCGCCACGGTAGTCGCGCGCGATGAGGCCGGGCGTGCCTACTCGGTCGAAACGACCGGTCAGACGACGCAGAAAGCGGGTTGGTTCAAGCGCGCAGTAACGCTTGGCCATGCGGGCAACAAGGTCACTTCGAAAGTGCGTCTGACCGTGCGCGTCAGTGCCGATGGTGCAGGCAGCAAGATCGGTGTTGAAGGTGCGACCGACGGCGCGTCGCAGGACGCGGCGCGTTCACTGTTGGAAGCGTTGCGCCAGCGCTTGTCTTGAGGCCGGTTTGTCTGAGGCCGGCTTGTCCGAAGCGGGCTTGTCCTCAGGCTGGGTTGTCCGGAGGAAGATTTTGCCGTGGCACGCGCGTTGCGCGTGCCCGAATGATATGGCCCACGCGTTCGGGCCGACTCGTCAGCGTTCGAGGAACTTCAGCTTGTCGCTGCGACCGTCCCATTCCTTGGCGTCCTCGGGCGCATCGATGCGCTCAGTCAGTACCGGCCACGCTTTCGACAGCTCGGCATTCAGCGCGATGAAGGCTTCCTGGCCAGCCGGGACGTCGTCTTCGGGATAGATCGCGATGGCCGGGCATTCCGGTTCACACAGCGTGCAGTCGATGCACTCTTCCGGGTCGATGACGAGGAAGTTCGGGCCGGCGTGAAAGCAGTCGACCGGGCACACTTCAACGCAGTCGGTGTACTTGCACTTGATGCAGTTCTCGGTGACGACGAATGGCATGGCAGTTCTTTATTGAAGAGTGCGGCCAAGGATGGCCGCTTCTTGATCTTCGCGATCAAGGATGATCGCAAAAGCATAACCGAAGAGTGCGGCCACGGATGGCCGCTTCTTGATCTTCGCGATCAGGGATGATTGCAAAAACAAGTGGCGCTCCCTACGAGGTTCGAACTCGTGTTCCCGCCTTGAGAGGGCAGTGTCCTGGGCCACTAGACGAAGGGAGCGCAGTTTTGGATTGCGAAGCCGCGTAGTATAACGGAACCGTAACGTGCAGCAATCAGCGGAGCGCCTTCTAGGGATGAATTCGGAACAGATCGTACAAAATATGTCGTCTCAAGGGTCGTTCCGCGTCATTGCGCGTGCCCAGCACTCGATTTCGCGCAAGAGCATTTCTGCTGGCGCGCTGCGCGTGCTGTACCGGTTACATGAATCGGGCTATCAGGCGTTCTTGGTCGGGGGCGCGGTGCGCGACCTCCTGCTGGGCGGACATCCGAAGGATTTTGACATCGCGACCAATGCGACGCCGGAACAAGTGCGCGTGTTGTTCCGCAACTGCCGCCTCATAGGGCGTCGGTTTCGCCTGGCCCATGTGGTGTTCGGACGCGAAATCGTCGAGGTCGCGACGTTTCGTGGCAGCAGTGATGATGGCAGCGGCGACCGTCACCTCGTCGATGGTCGCCTGGTGCGCGACAACGTCTATGGCACGCTTGAGGAAGATGCGGTGCGCCGTGACTTCACGGTCAACGCGCTGTACTACGACATTGCCGATTTCAGCGTGCGCGATGCGGTCGGCGGGATGGCTGATCTCGATCAGCGTGTGCTGCGCCTGATCGGCGATCCGGAGTTGCGCTATCGCGAGGACCCGGTACGCATGCTGCGCGCCGCTCGCCTTGCGGCGAAGCTGGAATTCGAGATTGCACTGGAAACGGCCGCGCCATTCGCCACGCTTGGATCGCTGCTTTCCGAGGCGCCGCCCGCACGCTTGTTCGATGAATCGCTGAAACTTTTTCTTGGCGGCTATGGGCTTGCGAGTTTCCGCGCGCTTGAGCGCTACGGATTGCTCGAACATGTGTTTCCGGCAACCGCGCGTGTGCTCGCGAGCGGCAAGGCGGCGCATTTTCGCGGCATGGTCGAACGCACGCTGGCGAGTACGGATGCGCGCATACGCGAGGACAAGCCGGTCACACCGGCGTTCCTGTTTGCCGCCATGCTGTGGGAGCCAGTCCGAGTAACCGCCCAGGCGCTTGCCAACGATGGGGCTGATGTCGCTGCTGCGTGGACACACGCGGTAGATCGCGTCCTGCGTGAACAGGCGCAACGCGTGGCGATTCCGCGGCGTTTCACGATCACCATCGAAGAGATCTGGGCATTGCAGCCGCGTTTCACCCAGCGCACGAAGAAGCGCGCGTTCCGTCTGCTCGAGCATCCGCGATTCCGCGCGGCCTACGATTTCCTCGTCTTGCGCGCGGAAGGGTCGCCGGAGCTTGCCGAACTGGCTGCGTGGTGGACCGAAGCGCAGGCGTCCAGTCACGATGAGCTTTCTGCGCGCCTCGCCGCCGTGCAGGCTACATCGACCGACGCAGCGACACCGGCTCCGCGCAAACGCGCGCGCAGGCGTCGACGCAAACCCCAGGACGCGGCAGGTACGGTCGCCCAGACCAGCGAAAGTGGTGACTGAGCACGCCGGCGTGCGTGCATGGGTAGGACTTGGCAGCAATCTCGACGACCCTGCCCTTCAACTGCAACGAGCGCTGCTCGCGCTCGCCAAGCTTCCACACACGCGCGTGCTGCGCCACTCGCGTCTTTACCGGAGCGAGCCCTGGGGTATTCCTGATCAACCCGCCTTCGTCAACGCAGTCGCTGAGCTGCAGACGTCACTCCAACCGCGCGACCTTTTGGATGCCTTGCTCGCGATCGAGCGGGTACAAGGGCGACGTCGTGATGGCACGCGCTGGGGTCCGCGGACGCTCGATCTTGACCTGCTGAGCTATGCCGACCGTCAAT
>JBDSFA010000243.1:0-8127 GCA_039919785.1 Dokdonella sp.
CAGATGTAGAGGCCCTTGGGATGACCGAAAAATTCGTCCGATGCGTGCGCGGCGGAACGATCGGTGAGCGCGGCGGGCATGCGGGATCCGGGCGGCAAGCGTGGCGCGCAGTATACCGATGCACGCCAAGACCGTTCCCGTGGCACTCACACGTTGTGCACGCGATCTAGTCGAATGCGCCGTAGAAAATATGCTCCTGGATGCGCTCCGCATCGAGACAGCGCAATCGACCCGGCGCACCACAGTCGCGCAGCAGCGCCAGGTGAGAGCGCAACACGGCTTGTTGCTTCGCTGCGTGGGTCGCGTCGAGGCTCGAGTTTTCGAACGGGTCGGTCGCAAGGTCGTAGTGCTCGAAGCCGGCCGTCGTCGGATCGGTGCGCCAGTCGACGCGCCAGTCGATGAAGGCTTGCATCCCGCTGTTCTCGAAATCGCCCGCGCTACTGCGCACGCCGAGGTAGTCGTAGAAATGGACCGGCGAGGGATAGGGATCGCGGAAGTGCTCGATCAGGAACCGCCGTCGCCATGCCGGCGGTTCGTCGGCCACGAAGAGCGGGATCAGGCTGCGCCCGTCGTGTGAAAGATCGGCGGGCAGACCAGCAAGCTCCACGATCGTCGGCGCAAGGTCGTTGTTCAACACCATCGCGGTCCGATGGACGCCGGCCGCAATGGTCGGTCCGCGCATCAGCAACGGCACGCGGATCGACTCTTCGTAGGCGAGGGATTTCCCCCACGTGCGGTGTTCGCCGTATTGCCAGCCGTTGTCCGAAGTGAAGACGATGTACGCTGACTCCCAGCGCCCCGCGGCCACCAGGTGCTGCTTCACCAGTGCGAACAGATCGTCGAGCGCGCGCAGCGCTTCCAGCCGGTGGCGGTACAGGCGATCCAGCGTCGCCACGCGAGCGCCATCGATCGGTGGATAGTAGGTCGCAAACCAGTCGGGTTTGTCCGAAATGTCGGCTTCATCGAACGAGGGCTTGCCCGGGTCGAGATGGACATAGGATGGCAGCGAGCCGGCATGTCGTGGGGCGGGGCGCACGTCGACCTCGAAAGGGTTCGCCGCAGGCAGGCACAATTCGTAGTGGGGTGCGAGCGGGGCGAGATAGAGGAACAGCGGCGAGTCGGGCGCCACGTTGTCGATCAGGGCGCCCGCGCGCCGTGCGATCACGTCGGTCTGGTAGTCGGCCGTGCCCGTGCCATACGTCACCAGGGTTCCGTCGACGTTGATCGAGTAGTTGTACATGCAGTACGCGCCGGCGTAGCCCGGCGAGCCGTTGAGTTCGCCGTAGTCGGGCATCGCTTGCCAGTCGCTCCACCCCGGCGAAACGTAGTGCACGCGGCAATCGGGTGTGTTGCATTCGGGCGCGTTGCGCGGCGTCCTGTAGCCATAGCCGTTGAGGAACTTGCCGACGACGCCCGTGCGATAGCCCGCAGCCTGCAGCGTCGTCGCGATCGTGTGGCTGTCGTCCAGCGCACCGAACGAGCCATCGGGGAACGTGCCCTTCAAGACTCCGTGGTTGTGCGGATACTGACCCGTGAGGAAGGTCGCTCGTGAAGGACAGCACAACGCGTCGGTGACGAACGAGCTGTCGAATCGCGTTCCGCCCTCCACCAGCGCGCTTTGCAAAGCAGGCAGCAGGCCGAGGGCAAGCGCGGTATCGAAGGTGTCGACGTCGAGGTCGTCGGTCATCAGCACGACGATGTCGGGACGCGTCGTGCCTGCGTCATCGTCGGCCATCGCCCGGACCGGCCCTGCCCGATAGGCGGCAACCAGACACACGGCGATGCCGAGTACTCTCCACGCCTTGCTTGCAGCCCCCATTCCGCACTCCTGCCCAACGCATCAATGGTGCTTGCGATCGTTGCCTCGATCCTTCCCGCCACGCGGCGCGTTGCCTCTCGGCCCGACCTTGCCATGCAATTGCGCTGCACGTGGCGCGTTGTGCGCGGCTGCGGGACGTCCATTCGGACGGCCGCTGCCGTGCAGGACGGAATGCTGCTGGGCAGGACGGCCGTTGTAGGCCGGTCGATGGACAACGGCAGCACCGCGCGTATCAGCCGGACGATACGCGGGAAACGTGTGACCTTGTCGCGGACGCCGTCCCGGGCTGTGGATCGGACCGCGCGAACTAGCGTGGCCGCCGTTGTAACCGCCATTGCCGTGGCCACCATTGCCACCGTGCCAGCCGAACGGGCGCGGGGGCGGGCGATGGCCCCAGCCATGGTGCGACCAGCGATCGCGCTCGCGATACCACGAGCGTCCGCGGTAGTGGTTGTCCCAGTAGGTGCCGAGCGCAAACGCGACGATCGGAATGCCGATGCGCGCACCGTAGTCGGTGACGACCACGCGCTGTCCATCGTAGGCTTCCTCGACGTAAGTGCCGGCGACCCAGCCGCGGTCCGGACCTGCGATCACGTCACACCAGGACCAGCCGTCGATGCAGCCCTGGATCGACACGGGTGCGCCGGCCGGCAAGCGGGTTATCGCCGGATAGCCGCTGTCGGGGCCGGCGCGCAGGTTGACGTTGGCGCTGACGTAGCCATCGTAGGCTTGCGCCGCGGCGGGCAGCAGTGCCAAGGCAATCAGGCAAAGAATTCGCTTCATGGAAAACCTCGTGGACGAATCGCAATGTCCCTGTCTACATCCAATTCCCGAAAAACGCCACGAATCGCGACTTTTGCGTCGCGCGGCGTTCATGCTTTCCGCTGGCGTGCTGCGCGTGAGCTTGGTCGAAATCCGGCCAGCGCTTACCATCGCGACTTTCCACTCGGGGCTCACCATGAAACCGATCCTGATCGTGACTGCTCTGGTCATCGCATCGCCGGCCCTTGCCGCTGCGACCCATCCCTTCGACGTGCACGACCTGGTGATGATGGACCGCGTCAGCGATCCGGCGCTCGCACCGGACGGCAAGACGATCGCGTTCCAGCTACGCGAAACCGACTACGACGCGAACAAGGGCAAGAACGGCATCTGGACCGTGCCTGCTGCAGGCGGCAAGTCCTCGCGCATTACTGACAAGGCGCTCAGTGCGACCGGCGCACGCTGGTCTGCCGATGGCGCAAGCGTGTTCTTCCTCGCCGCGAAGGATGGTGTGAATCAGCTCTGGCAGGTCGACGCGAAGGGCGGTGCCGCACATCAGGTCACCTCCTTCGCACTCGACGTCAACAACTACAAGCTCGCGCCCGACGGCAAGCATGTGCTGTTGTCGATGGACGTGTTCGCCGACTGCAGCGACCTTGCATGCACGAAGAAGAAGCTCGACGCGACCAAGTCCGACAAGGCCAGCGGCATCGTGTACGACAAGATCTTCGTACGCCACTGGGACACCTGGTCCGATGGGCGCAGATCCCAATTGTTCATTGCCGACCTCGGCAGCGACGGCAAGGTCACTAGCGAGCCGCATCTGCTGAGCCAGGGCATCGACGGCGACGTGCCGTCCAAGCCGTTCGGCGACCAAAACGAATATGCGTTTTCCCCGGATGGCGCGACCGTCTACTTCGATGTCCGCATCGCGGGCAAGAGCGAACCGTGGTCGACGAATTTCGATATTTATTCAGTGCCTGCCGACGGCTCGTCCGCACCGAAGAACCTGACCGCGGCGAACCTTGCCTGGGATTCCAATCCGCTACCTTCGGCCGATGGCAAGACGCTGTACTACACCGCGATGAAGCGCGCCGGATTCGAGGCGGATCGCTTCGGCATCATGGCGATGGAACTTGCGACGGGCGACACGCGCGAGATCGATCCGCAGTGGGACCGTTCGGCATCGCCGATGAAGCTTTCGGCCGATGGCAAGACGCTCTACACGACCAGCGACGACTGGGGTGACCTCGCGCTGTTCGGTGTCGATATCGCCAGCGGCAAGGCGACCAAGCTGGTCGCCGATGGCAGTGTGACCGGTTTCGATGTCGGCAAGAAGAGCCTCATCGTGGCGCGCCAGGACTTCAAGCATCCGACGGACGTCTATACGGCTGACGCAAAAGGCAAGAGCCTCAAGCAGATCACCCACTTCAATGCCGATCGCCTGAAAGACATCCGTTTCGGCGATGCCGAGTTCTTCACCTTCAAGGGCGCGGGCGGCGATACCGTGCAGGGCTACGTGGTGAAGCCGGTCGGTTACAAGGCCGGCCAAAAGTATCCGGTCGCGTTCATCGTGCACGGCGGTCCGCAGGGCGCGATGACCAATGATTTCCACTATCGCTGGAATGCGCAGACCTACGCAGGCCAGGGCTTCGCGGTCGTCACGATCAACTTCCACGGCTCGACCGGCTACGGCCAGAAATTCACCGACGCAATCTCGGGCGACTGGGGCGGCGCGCCGCTGGACGATCTCAAGGCGGGCTGGGCGTCGGCGCAAAAGAAGTACAGCTTCCTCGACGGCAATCGCGCTTGCGCGCTCGGTGCTTCCTACGGCGGCTACATGATGTACTGGATGGCAGGCGTGTGGAACGAGCCCTGGAAGTGCATCGTCGCGCACGATGGCGTGTTCGACAGCCGCATGATGAGCTACTCGACCGAAGAGCTGTGGTTTGACGAGTGGGAACATTCAGGCAAGACCCAGTTCGAGGATCCGACCCTTTACGAAACCTACAACCCGATCAACCACGTCAAGGACTGGCGCGCGCCGTTGCTGGTGGTGCACAGCGATCTGGATTTCCGCATTCCGCTCGAACAGGGTCTCGCTGCATTCACCGCCGCGAAACGTCGTGGTATCCCGAGCAAGTTCCTGCGCTTCCCGGATGAGAATCACTGGATTCTCAAGCCGCACAACAGCGTGCTCTGGCACGACACGGTCAACGCGTGGCTGAAGCAGTGGACCGCGGCTGACGCGAAGTCCGAATAAGCCGTACTGCATCCACCGTGCAAGCTGCGGCGTCTTGTGAGTCACAATGCGCCGTCAAGCCGACCGCCATCAGCCCCGGAATCAACGACAGGAGAATTTGAATGGAAGCGAACCAGAAGACCAGCCGTGGCAATCTCGGCGCAGTGCAGTTCATGCTTGCGATAGCCGTGGCGTGTGCAGGCGCATCGGGACACGCGAATGCAACGAATTTCCCCGTCAGCGGCACCATCACGGTCAACGGCAATCCGGGTGTGTTGCCGAGCGGCGGCACGTTCGGAGACTCAACCTACAGCGCGCCAACCGGCGACATTTCAGCCGGAACGTTCACGTTCCCTGCGTCGACGACGACGTTCCATTCGGATTCGCTCGGTGCCGACGTCACCGTGACTTATCAACTCAGCCAGACCAATACATCGACCGGGCAGGTCGCCAATGACGGTGTTGCGGCATTGACGCAGGCGCAGCTGAAGTTGAAGGCGATCTCCGCCCTGGTCGGCTTCATCCCGATCTCATTCGGCGATACCTGCATCTTCCAGCCGATTAATGTCGATCTTGCCGGCACCGGCGCGGCGAGCGGGCTCGATCTCTCCCAGAGCGGCTTCACGATTCCGCAGGTCGGGGCGACCGATTGTGGTGGATATGGCACCCAGGTAAACGCTGGCATCGCCGGAAGCAGCAACAGCATTCAGATGCACATGGACGGCGATTTCACCCCGCCACCGGACGACGACACGATCTTCATGAACGGCTTTGAAAGTGCGAACAGCGCCGGATGAATCCGCTGCTGATCCGCAATGCGCGGATCTTCGCGCCTGCGCCGCTCGGCGTTTGCAATCTGTTGCTCGGCGGCGGTCGTATCTTGTGGATCGGAACGGATGCGATGGAGCTGCCTGCGGCACTGGGTCTGGCAACGATCGATTTTGAAGGACGCCGCCTCATTCCGGGTTTGATCGACGGCCATGTGCATGTGACTGGCGGCGGCGGTGAAGCGGGCTTCCGCACACGCGTGCCGCCGCTCGGAATTTCGCGTTTCACGCGCGCGGGCATCACCACCGTGGTCGGTCTGCTCGGCACCGATGACACCGCGCGCGGCCCACGCGAGTTGCTCGCGACGCTGTATGCATTGCGCGAAGAAGGCATCACGGCGTACGGCTACACCGGCGGCTATCACGTGCCGCCGGCGACGCTGACCGGCAGTGTGCGTGGCGATCTGGTGTTCATCGAGGCGCTGATCGGCGTCGGCGAAATTGCGCTCAGCGATCACCGATCGAGCCAGCCCACGCTGGACGAATTGCTGCGCCTCGCCTCGGACACCCATGTCGCCGGACTCATGACCGGCAAGGCCGGCATCGTGCATCTGCATCTGGGCGATGGTCCGCGCGGACTCGACCTCGTGCGCCGCGCGCTCGCAGAAAGCGAATTGCCGCCGCGTGTATTCCATCCCACGCACGTGAACCGGCGCAAGGCGTTGTTCGAGGAAGCGCTCGACCTCGCCCGTGGCGGCAGCACGATCGACATTACCGCGTTCCCGGTCGAGGAGGGCGAGGACGCCTGGAGTGCAGCCGACGCGTTGATCCTCGCGCTTGACCGCGACGTCGTTGCTACCAACCTGACGATCAGCTCAGACGCAGGCGGCTGCCTGCCATGCTTCGATGCGCAGGGCCATGTCTCGCACATGGATGTCGGCGATGCCGGCGCGCTGCTGCATTCGCTGCGCGAGGTCGTCGAACGTGGTGTGCCGCTGGAGCGGGCGCTGCCAGCCTTTACGAGTAATCCGGCGCGCCTGCTGCGGCTCGGCGCGAAGGGCAATCTCCTCGTCGGCGCCGATGCGGACATGGTCGCGCTCGACGATGCCGGCATGGCAAGGGACGTGATCGTCGGCGGTGTCGTGCATGTACGCGATGGCCAGTGCCTGCGCAGCGGCACTTTCGAGGCCGGCGCGTCGGCTTGATTTGAGTGCTAGGCGCACACGTCATCCCCACGCAACCCTCCCCTTGAAGGGGAGGCATTGAAGCGGTCTTGCTCTGAAGTCCTCCCCTTCAAAGGGAGGATTTAAATGGGGACGGTGTTGTTTGAGTACTGGCTTGTCGTCGGAGTTTTCGCATGCCGACACCATCCCCACCCAACCCTCCCCTTGAAGCGGAGGGCTTTGAGCTGTCTTGCTCTGAAGTCCTCCCCTTCAAGGGGAGGATTTAGGTGGGGATGGTGTTGTTTGAGTACGGGTTTGTCGTCGGAACATGCTTTTCCTCGTCGCGGGCAGTTCTTCCCGTGGCCAGTCGCGTTCGCGCCGCCTTCGTTGGTTTCTTGACGTCGCATCATGGACGTCAAGGCGGGAAATACCATCCTGCCAACTCTCCGTCCCAAACCCGCATCCACGTTGGCGTGCCCGTGCGCGTTCGCGTCCCGACCACGCTTCGGCCGGCGTTCAATAGCCCAGATGCTGATGCGGGCGCGCATGGTTGAACCAGGCCCCAAACTCGATCAGCTTGATGCGCAGGTCGTCGCCATCAACGAGGGCGATCTTTGCAAGAACGGTCTTGAACGTGCCAAACAAACGCTCGATGCGACCGTTCTGCCACGGACAATGCACATCGGTGCGTTGCAGCCGCACGCCAAGCAGCGTGAGCGCGACACGCATCCTCCGCGACACGAAGCAGGCTTCGTTGTCCACACCAATCAGCTTCGGCAGGCCGAAGCGTCGGAACACTCCGACCAATTCCAGCAGGATCGTCGTGCTGCGTTTGTCGGTCGGCGCGGACAGTCGGAAGCGCGCGCGTGTGCGGTGATCGACCATGCCCAACATCAACCGCTGGACGGTGCTGACGTCAGTTGCCGTGGAAAAGTCCATCGCCCATATGCGATTGCGCGGCAGCGAGCGCGGAACACGATGTTTGAGCGTGCGTCGCAGATACTGTAAGTGACCTCGGCCCGACTGATCTTCAATACCGCGGCGACATACGATTTGCGGCCGCTCATCCGGCGCGGAATCGCAAACTGCCGACTGAACGCATCGGCGATCTTGCGACAACCCAGACCCGGCGACCAAGCGCGCAGTCGAATGATCTCGCCGCGCACCCATTCGGGTTTGCGCTGTTGCAGCGAGCGGCGGAACGCCGATGCAACGTTCGTCATCGGCGGGCGGCGATGTTTGCGTTTGCGCCGCACGCGTTGCCGCACGGCCGAGGCAAGGGCAATCAGACAAACCAACGCGATCGCGATTGCGACGGCCATCGTCTCATCCCTGAGTTGTCGTGCTGGACGCGCAGTCTAGCGGTTGGGCTGC
>JBDSFA010000315.1:0-3043 GCA_039919785.1 Dokdonella sp.
CAAGGTCGCCGACCAAATCTCCGATGCCGTCCTTGACGCCATCCTCGTGCAGGACAAGCGTGCGCGCGTCGCCTGCGAAACCATGGTGAAGACCGGCGTTGCGATCGTCGCCGGCGAAGTCACCACCTCAGCCTGGATCGATCTGGAAGCGCTGACGCGCAAGGTCATCCTCGATATCGGCTACAACTCGTCCGAAGTCGGTTTCGACGGAGCCACCTGCGGCGTGCTCAACCTGATCGGCAAGCAGTCGCCGGATATCAACCAAGGCGTCGATCGCAAGAAGCCGGAAGAACAAGGCGCTGGCGATCAGGGCCTGATGTTCGGCTATGCGACGAACGAGACCGACAGCTTCATGCCGGCGGCGATCCATCTGTCGCACCGTCTGGTGGAACAGCAGGCGAAGGTACGCAAGAAAAAGAATTCCCAGTTGCCGTGGCTGCGCCCGGATGCGAAGTCGCAGGTCACCCTGCGCTACGAGAACGGCAAGGCGGTCGCGATCGATGCGGTGGTGTTGTCGACCCAGCATGATCCGTCGGTCAAGCAGAAGGACCTGATCGAAGCCGTGCGCACGCACATCATCGATCCGGTGCTGCCGAAGAAATGGACACATAAAGGCACCAAGTTCCACATCAATCCGACCGGCAAGTTCGTGATCGGCGGTCCCGTCGGCGATTGCGGCCTGACCGGTCGCAAGATCATTGTCGACACCTACGGCGGCTGGGCCCGTCACGGCGGTGGCGCGTTTTCGGGCAAGGATCCGTCCAAGGTCGATCGATCCGCGGCATATGCTGCGCGCTACGTCGCGAAGAACATCGTTGCGGCCGGCATTGCCGATCGCTGCGAAGTGCAGGTTTCCTATGCGATCGGCGTCGCGCATCCGACTTCGATCTCGGTGACCACGTTCGGCACCGGCAAGATCACGGATGAGAAGATCGAGAAGCTGATCCGCAATCACTTCGACCTGCGCCCCTACGGCATCATCAAGATGCTGGATCTGGTGCACCCGATGTACCAGGCGACCGCCGCCTATGGTCATTTCGGCCGCGCGCCGCAGGAAGTGGTGTTGAAGAACGGCGAGAAGTTCACCGCGTTCTCGTGGGAAAAGACCGACAAGGCCGCCGAACTGCGCAAGGCCGCGGGTCTCAAGTAAACCACTTTATCTGGTCGACTCTTCCGATCAGGGACGATTAAAGGAAACACCGACGGGCCGCCTACTGCGGCCCGTTTTTTTTGAGACTTAAACAGCAATACCGCATGTGCCAATGCAGGCGCGACAGGTAAGGACTTTGGACTTAGACTAGCTAAGTCCCAAGATATGGCACGAATCAATCTACGTGCCTGACAAGGCCCGTCATGCCAATCAGCCTCGCCCGCCACACTTCATTCGCTTCCTTCGCCATCGCAGTGGCGGTCTCGGCGTTCCATGCTCCGCCTGCCTGTGCAGAGCACGTCGAAGCGCCAGTCGAACTCCTGTTTGCACCGGGCAACATGCTTGTCGCCGGAACCGTCGTCGAGATCAATCCATCCGGACGCCTGGTCTTCGAGCGCAAAGACGTACTCGGCGGCAAAGGCCGGCCGCCGGATAAGATCGATGTGCGCGTACCGAAACTGGCGCTCGACGGCACAAAGCTGGGCGAACGCTACATCTTCGGTTACTCATTGGCGCGGGCGGACGCACGTGACCCGACGCGCGTAGTCGCAAATCCCGATGGAGCAGTCCTGATCAGCAGCATTGGCCTGGATCCGGCCTTGTTCAAGGACACTCCAGACACGCGCGAACTCCTGAAGGCGGGGCGCAGTGAACACGGACGTGAATCGCGCCGTTTCGTCGACCTCCTGATGAAGGGGTTGGCCGGCGGAGAACGTTCCCTGCAAATGCTCGCGGCGGGTGAGATTGCGCTCGATCCCGAGGTAGGTGAGCGCGTGCAGGAAAGCGGCCATGCCTTGATCGAGAAGGTCGCGCGCGATGCAAATACCTCCCCGGATGTGCGCGCTTCGTTACTGCAGTCAGCTTCGGAGCGCCCATCCGAACTCGGTGACTGGTGGCAAGCCGCGTCCATGGACGTAGTGACAACTACGCCTGTGGGCGGATATGCTGCGGAAGCTTCAGATCCGACAGGCTTGATCCTGCTGGCGCTCGAAGTGCTCGACAAGCATGCGGTCAAGGTTGCCCCAGACGCTCTCAAACGCTGGCTGGGCAGCTCCCGCACACCGCTTGTGGAGCGTGCATGTTTGATGCTGCGGCGGGAGTCGCCGGCACTCGAGCGATCGGCGATCAATGCAGCGCTGGCCGATTCGCGACTGCCGGACCTGACGCGCAAGTTTCTCAACGATCACTTGCGTCGACTCGACCTGATGGATTCCAGGGTGAAAGCGCGCAAGGGCGGAGCCGATTGATCGTGTTTTCGATGGCGAGTGACGGCCGCCTGCCATCGGAGTAGCCAAACGCCGCTATCGCAACCGTTGGGGAGTTTTTTATGGTTTTGTCCCGTTTCCTGCCCACTACCGTGGGTATGGTGACCTGTCTTGCGTTCGGCCCTCTTGCCGCGCAGGCAGCCGTCACCAGTCCGACCACGATCGTACCGGACAGCATTCCGCACGTGATTCATGCATCGCGTCACGACGTCTCCGCGCCGATGCGCGACATTCTGCGCACGATGCCGCCGCAAACGCCGTTAGGTACCGAGCAGGAGCCGTACCTGATTCCGAACATTCTGCTCAAGCCCAGCAGCCAGAGTGGCAGTGCTCTGGTACCTGACTATTCACGCATGCAGATCCATGGGACCGGCACGCCTGCGCCCGCCGTCGACCTCAGTTTCGAAGCGATCAGCGCGGTCACCGGTGCGTGCGGTTGCCTCCCGCCCGATACCAATGGCGATGTGAGTGACCAGCACTATATCCAGTGGGTCAACTCGGCCTGGCAGATTTTCGACAAACTCACCGGTGCGCCCAATGCGGGCACGCTGACGCCCAAACCCGGCAACTCCTTCTTCGTCGGTTTCGGCGGCAAGTGCGAAACGACCAACGCCGGCGATCCGCTCGC
>JBDSFA010000265.1:0-10145 GCA_039919785.1 Dokdonella sp.
ATCAGCCAGACCACGCCGGCGACGGCCGTCAGCACGACCAGCAACAATGCAAAATCGAAATCCATCTTTGCTCCTCTGGAGCGGGAGTCGGGAATGGAGAATCGGGAATCGTCAGCTCGGACGATTCCCGATTCGCTATTGCCTGATCCGCGCTATTTGTCCATCTGCAGTACCGCAAGGAAGGCTTCCTGCGGAATTTCGACATTGCCAACCTGCTTCATGCGCTTCTTGCCTTCCTTCTGCTTTTCCAGCAACTTGCGCTTGCGCGATACGTCGCCGCCGTAGCACTTGGCGAGTACGTTCTTGCGCAGCGCTTTCACGCTGGAACGCGCAATGATCTGCGAGCCAATCGCAGCCTGGATCGCAACATCGAATTGCTGGCGTGGAATCAGCTCCTTCATCTTCTCGACCAGATCGCGGCCGCGCCGATCTGCGCTGGCGCGATGCAGGATCAGGCTCAGCGCGTCAACGCGATCGCCATTGATCAGGATGTCGACGCGCACGAATGGTCCAGCCTGGAAGCGCTCGTGATGGTAGTCCATCGATGCGTAGCCGCGCGACACCGATTTGAGCTTGTCAAAGAAGTCGAGCACAACTTCGGCCAGAGGCAGCTCGTAGCTGATCTGCACCTGGGTCGCCAGGTAGTTTATAGAACGCTGCACGCCGCGCTTTTCCTCGCACAGCTTGATCACGTTGCCGATGTATTCCGGTGGTGTGAGGATATTCGCGACGATGATCGGTTCGCGCACCTCTTCAATGTTCTGACTTGGCGGCAGCTTGGCCGGATTGTCGAGCGTGACCACCTTGCCGTCGGTCAGCAGCACCTCGTAGATCACCGTCGGCGCGGTCGTGATCAGGTCGAGGTCGTATTCGCGCTCGAGCCGCTCCTGGATAATCTCCATATGCAACAGGCCGAGAAAGCCGCAACGGAAACCGAAGCCCATCGCTTCGGATGTTTCCGGCTCAAAATTCAAGGCCGCGTCATTGAGGCGAAGTTTTTCCAGCGCTTCACGCAGCGAGGTGTAGTCGTCGGCAAGGGTCGGAAACAAGCCCGCGAAAACGCGCGGCTGCATTTTCTGAAAGCCCGGCAGCGGTTTATCCGCAGGTTTGCCGGCGGACGTCAGCGTATCGCCCACCGGTGCGCCATGGACATCCTTGATCGACGCATTGACCCAACCAACCTCGCCCGCACCGAGCTTGGCGCGTGGCGAACGTTTGGGCGTGAACACGCCAACTTGATCGACCTCGTGCGTGCGGCCGGTCGACATCACCAATAGCTTGTCCTTCGGCTTGATCTCGCCCTGCATCACGCGCACCAGCGAGACGACACCGAGATAGTTGTCGAACCAGGAATCGATGATCAATGCCTGCAGGCGATCGGTGTCGCGCGGTTTCGGCGGCGGAATGCGCGCAACGATCGCCTCAAGAACCGCTTCGACGTTCTGTCCGGTCTTCGCGCTGATCGCAACCGCGTCGTCGGCGTGAATGCCAATAACCGCCTCGATTTCGGCCTTGGCGCGATCGACATCAGCCGTCGGCAGGTCGATCTTGTTGAGCACCGGAACGACTTCGAGACCCATCTCGACGGCGGTGTAGCAGTTGGCAACCGATTGCGCCTCGACACCTTGCGCAGCATCGACGACCAGCAAGGCGCCTTCGCAGGCGGCGAGCGAACGGCTCACCTCATAACTGAAGTCGACATGGCCCGGGGTATCGATGAAGTTGAGTTGGTAGGTGATGCCGTCCTTCGCCGTATAGGGCAAGGACACCGACTGAGCCTTGATCGTGATGCCGCGCTCGCGCTCGATCGGATTATTGTCGAGTACTTGCGCTTCCATTTCGCGCTCGGTCAGCCCGCCGCAGATCTGGATGATGCGGTCAGCGAGTGTGGATTTGCCGTGGTCGACGTGGGCGATGATCGAAAAATTGCGGATATGCAGCATTGGGTCTGATAGGGCCACGGACGGGCGGTCGACATAAGAGCCGGATTATCGCAGAAAACCCACCAGACCGCGCCGTCGACGCCGCGAATCGCAACTGCGCATCAGCCGTGCCCCGACCGGCAAGCGCGTCCGCACCTTGCGGACGCGCTCTTCCCACAGGCGAAATGGAGCAAGGAGTGTCCTTGCATCGATCTCGTGCCCGCTTGGTCATTCCGTCTTGGGCTTGGGCACCCTCAACACCAGAAACTGGGTCTGCTCATCGCGCCGCACCAGGACCATCACTGGCTCGTCCGGCTTGGTCGCATTGACGATTGCGTTGAATTCGGCAACCGTTTTCACCGACTTGCGGCCGATTCGGAGGATCACGTCGCCCGGCACAAGGCCGGCGCGACTCGCCGTATCCCCGTTGATATGCGTAACGACGATGCCCTCGTCGTCAGTGATGCCCAGCTGCTTGCGCTGGTCGACACTGAGCTCTTCCGCGACGATCCCAAGGGCATTGCCGGCACTTGCCGGCGTGGATCCGCCTCGACGTGCGCTGGCCAGCGCCTTTCCGTCGGCCGGCAATTCGCCAACCGTGACCGGCAGCGTGATCGTCTTGCCCTCCCGCCATACGCTGAGATCAGCCTTACTGCCCGGCTTGCTCGATCCGACCAGCGGCGGCAGATCCGCCGAACTCACGATTTCGTGGCCGCCGAAGCCGAGGATGACATCGCCGAGTTTGACGCCCGCCTTGTCCGCGCCACTGCCCGGTGTGACCTTGTTGACGAGAGCGCCGCCGATGCGCGGCAAGCCCAGCGCCTTCGCATTATCGCGATCCACGTTCTGGATCTGCACGCCGATCATGCCGCGGCTGACGCGGCCGCTGGTCTTGATCTGTTCGACCGCGCTAAGTGCGATATCGATCGGTATCGCGAAAGACACACCCATGAAGCCGCCGGTATTGGAGAAGATCTGTGAATTGATACCCACGACCTGCCCGGACAGGTTGAACAGCGGCCCACCCGAATTGCCGCGATTGATTGGCACGTCGGTCTGGATGAATGGCACGTACTGTTGATCGGCACCACCGAAATTGCGTCCGACGGCACTGACGATGCCCGCGGTGACCGAATGATCGAAGCCGAATGGCGAACCGATCGCGACCATCCACTGGCCAGCCTTGACGTTCTTGGAATCACCCAGACTGACCACCGGCAAATCGGTTGCATTGAGCTTCAGCAAGGCGATGTCGTACTGCGCATCGGTACCGACGACCTTGGCATCCAGCTCGCGCCGGTCGGACAGCCGCACGGTAACCTGATCGGCGCCGTCTACGACGTGGTTGTTCGTCAACACGTAGCCATCGGCGGAAATGATGAAACCCGAACCCATCGAAACGCGATTGCCGCCACCGCGCGGTTGCGGTTGAGGTCCGAAGAAACGGCGGAAGATCTCGGGCACTTCCTGCTGGTCGTTGGGATCCATCCCCTGCGCTTGCGGGCTCCCGGTCGCCTGCACATTCACCACGGCCGGGCCGTATTTTTCGACCAGGCCAGTGAAGTCCGGCAGTTCGGCAGCCCACGTGCCGGAGATAAAAACCAGCGTCAGCAATGGCCCGCCCAACCAGCGGGAGAGCGTCCCGCTCCTCATGTTTGTCATCACATCGTCCTCATGGTTGCAATGGATACAGGATCGGCATGCGCACCCTCACGGGTGTCCAATGCACACCGGACATGCACGTTTGATGGAAGCCGCCGATCAAAGTTCAACCGCCATTTCTGAAATTTTCCAGCAACAAGCCGATTTCAAGGTCGATCGATCGTGACGCGACCGGTCGAACGGGCGATTCGCTCGACCGTTGCCCGTGGAACATTGCCAAGTGCAGTGACCCGCCATGCCCCGACATCGTGCGAATACACATGCAACGCACCTCGCACCATGGATCGGTCTCGCGCCGCTGGCACATTTGCATCGCGCGGCTCGATATAGACGGAGACGTCGGCGAGTCCGTCGGAATAAAGATGGTGTTCTGCCGGCGTCGGTCCCTGAGCAGGCCGCTGCGCGCGCAGGAATGCGAAACCCGGCGGCGGGTCGCTGACGCGCCACTGTGGCGGCCCGGGCAGCGCCGCTTCCTCGGCGGGCGCACTGATGCCCGCGTCGCCGCCAGCCTGGAGATCGCTTTCCTTCGGTTTTGCGCCAACATCCAGCGCGACGAACATGAACTGCTCAAGCGTGCGTCGCGCGGAATCGAGCAGCGCCGAGCGCAACAGCAGATGACTGTCTTCGTCGATCCAGAGCCGATAGCCATAGCGGTATCCGTCACGAGCCGATATCTCGACGATGCGTGCGCGGTAACCGGCGACGCGATCCGTACCGGCCAAACTCGCCGCATAGAAAGCCGATGAGGCCAGTGCACTGACTTCCGGCATCAATGGCAGCAGGCGTGCACCGACGCGATTCTCGAATATGACGGTTGGCTGGCCGTCCTGCAGGCACGTGAACGATGCGTCATCGCGCACGATTTCACTGCGCGCGCCACTCATGCTGACCAGCCGCTCGCGTTCCTGATTGCCGCCAACGTGAAACAGGCGCAACGCATCGATCTGGCCGTTGTGCTCGAAGATGAAAGAACCCTGATAGTCGTTGCTGCGCACCGCCGTCGACATCTGGCTCAGCAGCGTTCGTGCAGGATCATCCTGGGCGAACAGCGCTGATGCATGGGCCACGAAGATCGTCGCGCACAAAAAGTACCCACACAAAAAGCTACGCGAAACTGCACGCACACTGGAAACCGGCAACGCTTCGGGCGCTGAACGAAGGCCTAGACCCATTCCAAACGCGCCGAAAACGCTGTGCATTGTTCAACGGTTCTGGTGGGCCGTTTCGGCCTGCGCTTTCGCCGACTCACGCTGTGGGTTCGCAAGTAGTACGTAGGGAACAAAATTCGACTGCCCGCCGGCACCTGCCGCCTGATAGTGACGAATGAGATAGGACTGCATGCGCGGGTCAACCGCTATCGGTTGACTCAGGTCACTGCCGAAACTGACCGGTGCGGTCTCGATTGTATTGGGCGCAAGCAAGGGCGCACGAAACTCGCTCGATGAAACGGATGTGGCTGCAGCCGGTGATACGGCGATCGACGCGCCTGATTGCGAGGCACTGTGCGCAACGATGGGGACGACTCCCGTTGTCGGCATACCCGCAGGGCGCGTCAAGACCAGCGCCGCCACTGCGACAGACGCGGCAATAGCCCCGCCGGCCCCCCAGCGTAGCCAGGTCGCAGTCGCGTGCGACTGCACACCCGGCTCCAGATCGAGGCGCGCCATGACCGCCTCGGCAAAACCGGGCGTCAGCGCCGTCAGATCCTGCCGACGCAAGGTTTGGCGTACGACGTGATAACGCCCCCAGCGCAAGGGAAGTTCCTGATCGGTCGCGAGGCGCTTGAGCAGGAAGCGCGTCTCGTCGCGCTCGAGCTCACCGTCCATCAGGGCCGAAAGCTGTTCGTGGATAAGCTGGTTCATGGGGTCTTATTTCTCCGACAACAGCGGGCGCAATTGTTCGTCAATCGCCTCGCGGGCGCGGAATATCCGCGACCTGACCGTACCAATCGGGCAGTTCATGGTTTCCGCAATCTCCTCGTAGCTGAGGCCGTCCACTTCACGCAAGGTGATCGCGACTTTCAGCTCTTCGGGCAAAGCTTCGACCGTGGCGAACACGGTTTGTTCAATTTCCTGGCGCATGAGTTCGCGCTCGGGTGTAGCGGAGTCGTGCAATCGTGACGCGCCTTCGAACTGCACAGCATCTTCAACCACGATGTCCTCGGTTGGCGGACGCCGACCCTGCGACACGAGATGGTTCTTCGCGGTATTGATCGCGATGCGATAGATCCACGTGTAGAACTGGGCGTCGCCGCGAAAAGAACCGATCGCGCGGTACGCCCGAATGAACGCCTCCTGCGCAACGTCCTGGCATTCGCTCCAGTCGTTGACATAGCGGGAAATGACGCTGACCAGCTTGTGCTGGTATTTCCTGACCAACAGGTCGAACGCGCGTTTGTCGCCGTTCTGCACACGCTCGACCAGCGCCTGATCCAAGTCGCTTTCGCCCATCCGGGCCTTACTCCCTTGTTGCCAATCCGTTCAGGCATGCTGCGTAGACCGGCAGCAAACAAAATAGTTCATGAACCCTGCCCATCGAGGTGGGGCCTCTCGGCATCCGCTCACGCTTGCGCCGATGGCGACTCGACCGCCTGCCCGAGCAAACGCGCACGCTCGTGCAGCAGATGCTCGAATCCCGAGACCGGCAATGGCCGGCAAAACAGGAACCCCTGCAACACCTCACAACCCTGGATACGCAGGAAATCGAGATGTTGTTCGATCTCCACGCCCTCCGCAACCACCTCGCGATTGAGATTGTGCGCCATCGAGATGGTTGCCTGCACGATCGCCTCGTCATCGGGGTCGACGCCGATGTTGCGCACGAAGGCCTGGTCGATCTTGATGCGGTCGGCAGGGAAACGCTTGATGTAGTCGAGCGAAGACTGACCGGTTCCGAAATCGTCGATCGAGATGCCACAGCCAAGCGCGCGCAGACCGTGGAGGGTCTCGATCAGGCCGGGAATCGACTTCATGCTGATGCTTTCAGTGAGTTCGAGGTCGAGCAGGTGTGGATCCATCCCGGTTTCCTTGAGTACGTCGGCAACGAACTGCACCAGGTTCGGCTGGCGCAATTGGAGCGGCGAGAGATTGACGCCGATGCGCAGCGGCAACGCGTAACGCAGCTGCCAATCTCGCGCATCGCGGCAGGCCGCGCGCAGCACCCATTCGCCGATCGACATGATCAGGCCCGATTCCTCGGCCAGCGGAATGAAAAAACCGGGACTGATCATGCCCAGCTCCGGGTGCTCCCAGCGGATCAACGCTTCCATGCCCACAATGTCTTCGGTGATGCAATCGATCTGCGGCTGGTAGAACACGCGCAACTCGCCATTCTTCTCGGCTTGGCGCAATTTTGATTCCAGCGCGAGGCGCTGCTGATGCGCTTCCTCCGGCACCGCGACATAGGCCTGATAGTTGTTGCGACCCATGCCCTTGGCCGAGTACATCGCGACGTCGGCATGCTTGAGCAGGCGTTCCGCATCGGTCGCGTCATCGGGATAGAAGCTCAGGCCGAGCGACGCGGTCATGCCCAGTTCGAGGCCGCCAGCCAGTTGAAGCGGTACTTCCATCGCGCGCACGATCTTCTCGGCGATTCGCCCAACATCGTCGCGCTGCACGATATGGCGCAGGATCAGGGTGAACTCGTCTCCCGCATAACGCGCGACCGTATCCGAACCGCGCACGCTGCTGCGCAGGCGCTTGGCGACCGCAGCGAGCACCTGGTCGCCTACCGCGTGACCGAGCGAATCGTTGATATTCTTGAAACGGTCGAGATCGACGAACACGACCGCGAACATCTCGCTGGTGCGATGCGCTTCGTGGATCGCGGAGTTCAGGCGATCGTTGAACAACAGGCGGTTCGGCAAACCGGTCAACGGATCCTTCAAGCCGATCGCTCGCCCCTGTTCGCGCGTGCGGCGCAGTTCGAGCTCGAGCGCAATCGCATGTGCAATCACGCGCAAGCCGATGATCGCCGCGCTGTTACCCGACAGCGCTTCGCGACGCGCGATCAACAGGCCGCCGAGGCATATATTTCGCTCGCCGATCAGCGGAATGCCGATCACGCATTCCATGAGCCGTTCGCGAGTAAACGTGCCTTCTGCCGCACTGCGCCACGCATGAGCCGGTTGCAGCACGTCCTGGCCTGACAGCACCTGCTTGAGGATCGGACTGTGCAACGGATCCATGCTGTCTTCGACAGGGCCGAAGCGGTGGTAGACCACGAGTGGCAGGAATTCACTGGCCTGCTCCGGCGCGGCCTCGACAAGTGCGACAAAATCGAGGGCGAGCCAGTCGATCAGCGCGTGCAGCGCCACGTTGAAGCCCTCATCGCGCGCACCGGCCTGGGTCAGCCGGGAAAGTGCTGCCAGCGCCAACTGATGGTCGTTCAATTCGTGCAGATCGTGAAATGTATAGAAATGAACAATCCGACCATCCTGCACCGCCGCTCGTACGTGCATTTCGACCGGATAGGTACTCGCGTTCGCATGCGGCTTGCGGCCGCGCCATTCAGCCGCCCCCTCACTGGCAAGCTTGCTGTTCAATTCGGCTCGCCGCTCGGGCACGAGAATCGCGTCGAAATTTGCGATCGTGCCGGCGAGCAACTGTGCACGTGGATACCCCGATCGCTGCACGAACATCGCATTGACATCGAGGATGCGTCCATTCGCCGGATCGACCACCGCCAGTTCATCCAGACTGCCGTCAAAGACGAATTGATAACGATCCTCCATCTCGGTCGGGACCGCGACGCGCTTCTCCGCCGGGACAGGTGCAGCCAGCGCGGTCTTGATGCGCGCCAGGGCTTCGTGCGCGTTGACGGGGCTGCCGATCCAGTCGATCACGCCGGTCGGCTTGTCGGCCTTGCTCCAGTGCAGCCCGCCCCGCTTGCGCCCGAGGATCCCGATGATGGGTACAAGACGCGTCGAAGTCTGCTGCTGCAATCCGGCACAAAACGCCACTGCGTCGTTGGCTTCGCCATGGAATTCGACGAGGATAAGATCCAGTTGCGGGTTTTGTTCGAGGAAGCTGTGCGCCTGCTCGAAATCCTTCGCCGAGTAAATGGCTTCGAAACCCTGCGCGTCCAGCGTGTCGAACAATTCGCGGCGGTCCTCGCGATCCGACGCAACGATCAATACCGATCCTGGACGCTCCGCGAACATCGTCACTGCACCCAACGCCCGTCGCGCAGGCGCAGCCGGTGCTGCTGCTCGGTCTGCGCAGTCAGTCGTTCGTACATCCCTTCCAGTTCCTCAGGCAACTCGAAATTACTGCCGACAAACACCAGCTTGCGCTCGTTCGCCGTCTGCATGCGCGAAATACGTCGCAGTAGCAGGGTATCGGCAGACTTGATCGAGCCTTCGAAATCGACGAATAGATAGACGCCGAAATGCATGCTCTGCATCACATAGCGCAAGGCGTCCGTAAGGCGCTTGGAGCCGGGCACGTTCAAACCGCGCTCGCGCAGCGACGCGATGCCATTCTCGGGATCCCACGCGTACACGGAGGTGCCGCCACGCATTGCGAGCATACGCATCTGCGCCAGCGTTTCGCTGACGTTGGCGCTCTCAAGCACAATCAGATTTTGCTCCGACTGCACGATCCGGTCGAGCAGCTTCTGCGTGACCGACAACTCGCCTTTTGCTTCGATAGCGCTCACCCCTTGCAGCCGCCGCATTGACCCGGCGCACGGCTTGCCGGGATTATAGCCATCCTCTCGCAACTTCCCCGGAGCCGGTCATGTTTGAAGGTTTGCGGTTCCAGCATTGGCAGCCCACCAGCGACAACGACGGCATCGTGGTGCTGACCCTCGATCGGGCCGGCAGTTCGGTCAACGCGCTCGGGCGCACCGTGCTGGACGAGCTGTCGGAAATTGTCGAACGTCTCTCGTTTGACCCCCCGAAGGGTATCGTAATCCGATCGGGAAAAGCCGCCGGCTTCATTGTCGGTGCCGATATCAAGGAATTCGAGAGCTTCGGGAAGAACGGCACTGTGCTCGATGCGCTGGAAAACGGCCAGCGCATCTTCCAGCGCCTGAGCCGCCTGCCCTGCCCCAGTGTCGCCGCCATCCACGGCGTTTGCATGGGCGGCGGCACTGAATTGGCCCTCGCCTGCCGCTACCGGATTGCTTCGCGCGATGTGTCGACCCGCATCGCTCTGCCCGAAGTCAAGCTCGGCATCTTCCCCGGCTGGGGTGGCTCGGCGCGCCTGCCGCGCCTGATTGGAGCGCCGGCTGCGCTGGAGCTTATGCTGACCGGGCGCGCAGCGTCGGCGGACAACGCGAGGGCGATCGGCCTCATCGACCAACTGACCTCGCCCGAGCTGCTGCTGGAAGCCGCCAAGGAAATGATCCGCCATCCGCATCCACGTGCATGGGCGCAGCGCGCGATGGCCTGGGCGACCAATATCTGGCCCGCCCGCCAGATCCTGGCACCGATCCTGGTCAAGCAGACCGCCGCCAAGGTGCGCAAGGACCAATACCCGGCTCCGTTTGCACTGATCGAGACGTGGCGCCGCGGCGGCTCAAGCCTCAGCCAGCGCCTGAAACTGGAGGCGCGCGCAG
>JBDSFA010000235.1:0-1957 GCA_039919785.1 Dokdonella sp.
CCAAACAGCGAAGTCGAAAAACTCGTCGACATGCCGCTGAGCGGTTGCTTCAGGTTCTCCTTGAGCGCGCCAAACATCGTCAGCGCGTCGTTGCCGACATTCAGCGTGCCGATGATGTCCGAGACAGAACGGATCGTGACCAGCAGGCCCCAGAATGTACCGAGCAAGCCAAGGAAGATCGCAAGCCCGATCAGGTAGCGCGAGAGATCGCGCGATTCCTCCAGACGCGATTGCACGCTGTCGAGGATCGTGCGCATCGAGGGTGCCGACAAGGCAGCGCGACCGCGCTCGCGCCCGTCGAGCATGCGCGCCATCGGCGCCAGCAGGCGTGGTTCACCGGACGGTTTCTGCTGCGGATTGGAACGACGATACGAGTCGATCCATACGACTTCGCGCGACAACATCAGCACCTGCCGCAGATTGACGATGATGCCGGCTGCGAGCACGGCGAGGATCACGCCGTTGAAAAATGGATTGGCCGCGAAGATCACCGCGAGTCGCGAAGCGAGCAACACGCCGAGCACGCCGACGGCAGCGAGGAACCCGATCATCCAGGGCAGGACACGTTGTGGATTGTTCATGGCGTTACTCGACTATTGGGTTTCGGATGCATCCAGTCTGCGACTGGTTGCCTGTTCGATTGGTTCCGGTGCCAGCGGGTTCTGCGCAGCGCATGGCCATGCCGGTACGGAACTGCAGCACGCCTATCGTCTCGGCTTGGCCCGATGTGTCGGCGTCGCCGTCCACGGATCATCCGGCCACGGATGCTTCGGGTAACGGCCTTTCAATTCCTTCTTTACTTCCGGATACGTCCGTTCCCAGAAGCTCTTCAGATCCTGCGTCACCTGTACCGGTTTACCGCCGGGTGAGAGTAGATGCAGGGTCAGCGGAATTCGCCCATTCGCGATACGCGGTGTATCGGCCAGGCCGAACAATTCCTGCAATTTTACCGCGAGCACGGGCAGCGCATCGCTTGAATAGACGATGCGGCGCTCCATTCCGCTTGGCACGTGGATCGTGTTCGGCGCCTGCTCGTCGAGCGCGCGGCGTTGGGTGAAATCCAGCTGCGCCGACAGCGCTTCAGAGAGTTCACTTGCCTGCAGTGCATCCAGACGACGCTTGTTGTCGAGATAGGGTGCGAGCCATAGTTCCAGTGTCGCGAGCAGCGCCGTGTCGGAAAAGTCCGGCAGACCGAGTTCGGGGCACCAGTTGCGCAATGACTCGACGCGTAGACGCAGTTCGCGCGCATGCTCGCTCCACGGCAATGCATCGAGGCCCAGATCGCGCACCGCAGCGATCAACGCGGGCACGGCGTCTTCGGGTCGTGCCGGCACAGCGCGGCGTTCGAGCACAATTGAATCGAAACGACGTTCCTCGAAGGCTTCGACCGCGCGCTTGTCGCGGTTCCAGCGCACGCTGCGCAGACGCGCGAAACGCGTCGCGAAATCGCGTTCGAGGAGATCCGGGTCGAATGGCGTCGCGGCCAGGATCAGGCTGTCGCGTTCGTCATAGCGCAAGTCGACGACAACCAGCCAGGGCTCGCCGAACAGAGAGCTCTCATCGAGCAGGCGCGCGCCACGGCCATTCGCGAGCTGGTAGCGGCGCAGGTTGTTCGGGTCCTGGCGCGCGACGCGATCCGGGAAGGCGTGGATCAGCACATCACCGACAACGAGCGCTTGGCCTGTGGGAGCGGCTTCAGCCGCGATGCCTTTGTTGGATCGGCCTTCAACGACAACAGCATCGCGGCTGAAGCCGCTCCCACCGGTTTTGTGCGCAGGTTCGCTGCGTCGCCGCCATGCATCGGCCGCCTGCGCGATAGCCGCCAGTGCGCCGACGTCCGCGCCGAAATCGCGCGTACCTGCGCGATCGCGCGAACGCCACGCGTGCAACGCCGCAACGCGCAGACGAAAATCATCATTGCGTCCCGCCTCGCCGCGCAGCGGATTGCGTGCCTCGA
>JBDSFA010000391.1:0-22960 GCA_039919785.1 Dokdonella sp.
GCAGCGATCCTGCTGCATCACTTCGGCACGCTTGAGGCCTTGCTCGAACGCGCAGACGAAGTCGCCTTCCTGCGTACGCGCGGAGCGGCCGCCGCGTCACTGCGCCTGCGCGAGCACGCGGCAATCGCGCGCCTGTCGCGCAGCCTGACCGGCATCGCACTGGATGCGCCGGTGCCCGCAGAGCCGGACGACTACCTGCGTCGCAACCAAGACGCAGCGGCCATTGAAAACCTGTTTGAACGCCTGTGCTTCGGTCCGCTGACGCGAGCCAGGGTGCGCGCGCTCGCAGGCGCCTGAGAGCCCCCGCGGAGCCGTCGGCCGTATTCGCCGTCTCCAGCGGGCAGCGGAATATCCGAAACCGCCGCCCGTCACCGACAGCCGGCAGGTTGGGCAATCGGCGTGGCGTGTCACAATTTCCGACGGGACGCCTGCGGATAATCCCGCCGGGCGCTCGCACCGCGCGCCCTCCAGAGGGTTTGTCCACGCAATGAAAGCTCGCAAACATTTGGTCATGGCCGGCGCAACGGCCGCGGAAGTAGCTGAAATCGCCACCTTCGTGCGCGCGTCGCAATCGTGGCTGGATCATGCCTGGCAGCTTAACGCCGACGACAACACAATCGACTTCGTCCTTGCCGACCTCGGCGACTTTGGCGGCCGCTGCGCGCGCGTGCGTGCGCTCGATGAAGGCAAACACCTCGCGGTCCTGGCCAACCCGGGCGACGACGTCCTTGGCGCCGAACTCACCCTGTTGCGCCCGTTGAGCGCGAAAGCGCTCGTCGGCCTGCTCAATCATGTGGGCCATGCCGCTCCGCCTGCTCCACGCCAGCTGATCGATTTCGCCGCAACGCGCGACATCCGCCCCTTGCCTGTCGCAGCCAAGGTGGACGCAGCCGACGATCCTTCCTCGACCCGCGCATGTTTCCTCGACGTCCGCCGTGAACGCATCTGCACCAATCTCGACGCGCTGATCCAGCGCGGCGCCGTGCTCATCGAACGGCACGGCATCCCGCCGCTGCTGATCGACCCGGTCACCGATATGTTCCATACCACGGCACGCCTGGTTGATCTTGAGCCGTATTTTCTCAATGTCGTCGGCGGCAGCGAACGCAAACGCATCGGCGGACAGAAACTCGCCGCGTTCCGCAAGGCCGTACCGGGACGACCGCTGCAACGCCTGCGTTGGCTCAATGCGCTGCTGCGCTCCAATGGCTGGCTCGCACCACACCTTGATCCGAGCGCCGACTACAAGCTGCGCAGCTGGTTTCCACTCGATGCGGACTACCGCAAACAGCATCGCATCGCGATGACCATGCTGCGCGGAGCACCCTTGCACCGGATCGCAGCGTCGGCAAAAGCGAAGATGGCCGACGTGTTCGACGTGGTCAATGCGTACGATGCGCTTGGCTTGATGGAATGCAAGCGGCAGCCGCTGTATGACACCGCGGCCACGCCGAGCGGTCAGCGCCGTCGCTCGGCGAAGAAATCGCGCCGCCTGCTCGCGGCGACGGTCTTCGTGCGCTGAACCCTGCATCGCCTCGCGCGACTGCAGCTAGCGTTCATGAAAAACTGCTACCTTGCGGGGCCCTGGTACCCACTCGCGAGGAAGTCCGTATGAATCTCCATGTCGCCCTGCAGCCGCTGATTGCATTGATCGCCGGCATCCTGATCCTGATGGTCCCGCGCCTGCTCAACTATGTCGTCGCAATCTATCTGATCGTGGTCGGTCTAATCGGATTGCTGCCCCTCCTGCACATCTCCTGATCGATACGAATGACGCGAGAAAGATCGGGATACCGATGCGCGCATCGCTGCCCGCCTCCCGATCGGTCGGGGCAGCCACAATCACCAGCATCGTCATGGATGTGAGCCCGCACAAATCCACGGCTAGCCATGCGTGCGCAAAGCGCTGTCGTGCGCTGGCGCTCGCGTGTGTGTCGATGTGGGTCATGCCGGCGCTGGCCGCGCACATCAGCGCAGAAGTCGACGGCGTCGACGGGCCGCTTAAGGATGCGGTCATCGCCGCTCTCGAAGTTGCCCAGTACGGTCAGCGCGACATCACCGCTGCGCAAGCACGGCGCCTGTACGAACACGCTGAACAGCAGGTGCGTTCAGCGCTCGAACCCTACGGTTACTATGCCGTACAGGTGCAGGGTGAACTCAAGGAAGCCGGCGACACATACGTAGCAGTCCTGCACGTGGTTCCCGGCGACGCCGTCAAGATCAATACGCTCGACATCAAACTGGACGGCGACGCTGACGGCCAGTTCGCGGTGCAGAAGGCGGTAACCGCATTCGTTCCGGCCAAGGGTCAGCCACTCGACCACGTCGCGTACGAGAAGAGCAAGGCGACGATTCAGGCTGCGCTGTTCGGCAGCGGCTATCTCGATGCGGAGCTGGTCACGCATCAGGTCGAGGTCACCCGTTCGGCCAATGTGGCCGACGTGCACCTGGCCTGGAAGGTGGGTCCACGCTATCGACTCGGCGCGACGACGTTCGAAGGCGGCCAGTTTTCAGACGAATTCATGCAGCGCTACGTCCCGTGGCACGTGGGTGATTTTTACACCCAGGATCAGTTGCTCTACTTCCAGCAACGCCTGATTGACGCGGACTATTTTTCGATCGCGCAGGTGCAACCCGACACTGGCAACGCCCACGACGGGATTGTGCCGATCAACGTCGTGCTCGCGCCGGCAAAACGCACGATTTACACCGGCGGCGTATTCATCGGCACCGATACCGGCCCCGGCGTGCGCGGCGGCATCGAGCGGCGCTGGATCAACCTGCGCGGACACAAGCTCAAGTTCGAAGCGATCGTCGCCGCGCGCCTGATGACGGCATCCGCGTTGTACCAGATTCCGCTGCCAGGGCCGGACAACCACAGCTTGAACTTCGGCGTGAACTATCGCGACGAAAATACCGATACCAGCACGTCGAAGACGCTCGGACTTGCGGCCACCGATTCGAGTTTGTGGCGCGGCTGGACACGCACGCTCGGACTGAAGTTCCTCACCGGCAACTTCGAAGTCGCCAACATCGAAGGCAATACCACGATGCTGTATCCCGAGGTCTCGCTTTCACGCAAGAAAGCCGACGACCCGATCTTCGTTCGCCGCGGTTGGTCGCTGACGCTGGCAGCGCGATCAGGCCTGGAGGGCGCGTTGTCCGATACCAGTTTCGCTCAGATCAGCGCGGACGCGAAATGGATCCGCGGGATCGGCGATCATGCACGCTTCATTGCGCGCGGATCGCTGGGCGCAACCAAGGTCGACGCTTTCGACAAACTGCCTCCGGAACTGCGTTTTTTCACCGGCGGCGATCGCTCGATCCGCGGATACGCTTTCCAGACGATTGGCATACCTCTTCCGGACGACCAGGTGGCGCAGGCGCACGCACGCTGTGCGGCATTCCCGAAGCGCACCTGTCAAACGTTGGTCATCGGCGGCAAGAATCTCGCCGTAGCGAGCGCCGAATACGAGTACTACTTCAAACCGAACTGGGGTATCGCGACCTTCATCGACACCGGCGATGCGTTCTCGAGCTTCGGCAGTTACCGCCAGAGAGTCGGCACCGGCTTCGGCGTGCGCTGGCGTTCGCCTGTGGGCATGGTGCGCGCTGATCTTGGTTTTCCGCTGAACAAAAGCGAGACCGATAGTTTCGTCGAGCTGCATATCGTGATCGGGCCGGATCTATGAGCACTCCTCGTGCCGGTTCAATTCGATCGCCTGATTCTGCTCCTTTGGCTTCAGCGGGCTTCGCGATATCGACCCTCCTCAAGCGCATCGGCATCGCCCTTGCGATCCTGCTGGCGCTGGTCGGCTTCCTGTCATTCTGGTTGCTGCGCACCGAATCGGGCCTGCAGTTCGTCCTCGCGCGCGCAATCGGCGCGACGGACGGCAAACTCACCATCGGCAAATCGTCTGGCAATCTGGCCGGCTCTTCGACGATCGAAGACTTGCGCTACCACGATCCCGCCGCCGGCCTCGACGTACACGCGCGCCACACGACCATCGCGTTCTCGCCGCTGGAGCTGTTGTCCTCGCGCTTGCACCTGACACACCTGCAGCTCGACGACGTCGATGTCGCACTGACCAGCGTGCCCGCTCCGCCCGAGCAAAAGAAGTCGGGCGAATTCTCTCTCGCGGCGCCACTCGATGTAGTCCTCGATCAGCTCACGTTGACGCAGGCGAAGATCGTCAGCGATGGCCAGCCGCTGTTTGCCCTCGACGCGCTCGACGTTGTCGGCCGCTGGACGCGCGATGGGGTTGCCCTGACCTCGCTCGCATTGCGCTCGCCGGATGGCAATGTCGATCTGCACGGCACGGTCTCCGCCCTCGCCGGCTATCCCGGTGATGGCGCGCTCCAGTTCCACTGGAACGTCGCTGACGTTCGCTACGTCGGCACGCTGAGCGCGCATGGCGATGGCAAATTGGCACAACTGGATCTTGCGCTAAGCGAGCCTGCAGTCGCCACGCTGTCGACGACACTGACCCAATCACGCGAATTTCCCTGGACTGCGACGCTCAAGGTGCCGCGCTTCGATCCGAAGCGGGTGCAGAAGGATGCAAGCCTGGCGTCGCTGGCACTCGATCTCTCTGGTTCTGGCGACAGGCGTCATGGCGCACTGACGGGCGACGTCGCGGTCAACGATCACCATGTGCAGCTTGAGCCGCTTCGATACGCGCTCGACGGCCAGCATCTGAAGATCGAGGCGCTGACGCTGAAATCGCCCGAGGCCGCAGGCGAGCTCAACGCGAGCGGCGACGTGCAACTCGATGCCAAACCGGTTTCCGCAAACCTCGCGCTGAACTGGCGCGACGTCCTGCTGCCAGCCGACCTTGCGGGACAGTTGCTGCAGACGCACGGCAAGCTGAATGCGAGCGGCAGTGTCGAACGCTTCCATGCGGAAGGCACGCTGTCGGTCGGGCCGCCCGGCAAGCTCGCCGACATCGCGCTGAATCTCGATGGCACGCCCGAGGTAATTGCGCTGAAGCAGCTTGCCCTGCGGCAGACCAAGGGCGGCCTCGACGCGCAAGGCACGCTGAAGCTGAAACCTACATTCGGCTGGCAATTGACCGCGAAGGCCGACCAGCTCGACCCCGGCGCATTCGCAAAGGAATGGCCTGGCGCCTTGAATTTCGATCTCGCCACCGATGGCACCCTGACCGACAAGGGACCCGATGCGACGATCAAGATCGACCGGCTCGGCGGAACCCTACGCAAGCGCGCCGTATCCGGCGCTGCGGACCTGCGCATCAAACCCGACTATATCGTCGACGGCACGCTCAATATCGCCGCCGGCAAGAGCCGCATCGACGCGAGTGGCCATGGCGGCAATCAGACCGACGCGTCGATCAAGCTTGCCATCGCTTCGCTCGGCGACTGGTTGCCGGACACTGCCGGTGCGCTGGATGGCGATTTCCGCGTGCAGGGACATTGGCCGAAACTCGGTGTGACGGGCAGCGCGCACGGCACGCATGTCGCCGCGGGCACGAACCAGATCGGTACGCTCGATCTGGTTGCGAATATCGCCAGCATCCAGCCACCACAGGGCACGCTGAGCCTCAAGGCTGCGAAAGTCGCAACCGGCAGTCTCGCGTTCGACACGCTCAATCTCGAAGGCAGCGGCAATCAGCAAGCACACGAACTCGTGCTCGACGCGCATGGGACGCCGCTTTCGCTCAAGCTCGCGCTGTCCGGCAATGCCAAAGACGACAACCACTGGAACGGCACGCTCAAGACGCTCGATGTCGCGATCAAGGATGCACCGCCGCTGGCGCTCGAACACGCGGCACCGCTTGCGTGGGACGGCAAGCAGTTCAACGCGGGCGACATCTGCCTCGCTGGCAACGGCCCGAAACTTTGCGTGACCGGCAGTGGCGGCGCGGACGGCACCATCGCTGCGCGCTATCGCATCGAACAATTGCCGCTCGCGCTGATCGCGAAGCTGTCCTCGCCCGACGCACCGCTGACCGTCGACGGCCTGATTGCTGGCCACGGCGACATCCATCGCGCCGCGAACGGCGCGCTCAACGGTGTCGCGACGATCACGTCAGACAAGGGCAGCGTGGCGTATCCGGACAACGCGAATCAGCCGCTGCTCGCGTACACGGGGCTAGCGCTGGACGCGACGCTGTCGCCGCAATCGACCCACGCAGCGTTGCATGCCGCACTCGACCATGGCGGCAAGCTCGACGGCAATGTCACGCTGAGCGGCCCCTCGGATTCCGCGCGGGCGTTGTCGGGACATGTCGACCTCGCCCTCAACAGCCTCGCGTTCATCGAACTGCTGACGCCCGAGTTCGCGAACACGAAGGGTCGCCTTGCAGCGAACTACACGCTCGCCGGAACGACCGCGGCACCACAATTGAACGGCGTGCTGACGCTGAAGGAATTCGCGACCGAAGTACCGTCGGCCGGTCTCAAGCTGCACGATGGTGACATCAGCGTGCGCGCGACCGGTGCCGATCAGTTCGCGCTCAAAGGCACGCTGAAATCCGGCGATGGCGCCGTCACGATTTCCGGCGAAGGCGGCATCGGCAAGACGGCGCCGGTCTCCATCCGCATCACGGGTGAGAACTTCCTCGCCGCCGACATTCCGGCTGCGAAAGTCGTGATTTCACCGGACTTGAGCATCGAACGCAGCGCGCAGAACATCACGGTCGGTGGCAGCCTCACGATTCCGAAAACCGACGTCGATCTCGCCAAGCTGCCGGGCGGTGGCGTTGCGAAAACGTCACCGGATGTCGTCGTCGTCGATGCCGAACAGCCCGCACCGGGCAAGGCATTGCCGATCATTGTTGCGGTCGAGGTCAAGCTCGGCAGCGACGTCAAACTCGCCGGCCACGGACTTGACGGCAAGATTGGCGGTCAGCTCAGGGTCGACCAGCGTCCCGGCAAGCTTGCGACCGGCACCGGCACCTTGAACGTGAGCGGTACCTACAAAGCGTATGGGCAAGATCTCTCGATCGAGACCGGGCGACTCTTGTTCGCGGGCACCGCACTCGACAATCCCGGCCTCGACATCCGCGCCGTGCGCAAAATCTTCGGCGTATCCGGCGGACTGAGCGACGACACGACCACCGCCGGATTGCAGATCCGCGGAACGGCTCTGGTGCCAGTTCTGACTGTATTTTCAAACCCGGCGATGGAACAATCCGAATCCCTTTCCTTCCTGATCACCGGAAAGCCACTGTCCGGTTTGAAGAGCGGCGAAGGCGACATGCTCGGCAGCGCGGCGCGTGCACTCGGCAGCGCCGGCGGAGATCTTCTGGCAAAGGGCATCGGCGCGCGCGTAGGCATCGATGCTGGCGTCTCGGACAATACCGCGCTCGGCGGCGCGGCGTTCACGGTCGGCAGGTACCTGTCGCCGAAGTTGTACCTCAGCTATGGCGTTGGCCTGTTCACGCCAGGCGAAGTCGTCAGCCTCAAATACCTGTTCAACCGTCGCTGGAACTTCGAGGCGCAGAACGCGACAACCGGCAATCGCGCCGGCATCAACTATCGTTACGAACGTTGAAGGCGATGCGAACATCGCCGCCCTCTGAAACTTCGCCCTGCTCGATGAATACGTCGGCACGCCACTTCGCGCCATCCGCGAACTGCCGCGACCCGGCGGCCACTTGATCGTGCAACCCGTGCACCCGCGCGCGCAACAGACGCCGCATGCATCGCCTCGAACGCGCTGCGGATGCGATTTTCCTCATCGGCCTGCTGTTGATGACCGTGGTCTGCGGCGTGGTGACGTGGGCGATACTCTGAAAGTTCAGCGCGCTTGCCGACCTGCCGCAATGCCACCGAGAATCTGCTTCAACGACGCGAGGTGATCGACGGAGGCGAGCGCGGCGCCGCGCATTGTCGCCAAGGGAACGTTGCTCGCGCCAAACACGCGCCCCAACATATCCAGTCCGTTTGCCGCGAGCGCATTTTCGCTGCGCCGTTCGCGTTCGTAGCGCCGCAAGACATGGCTTGCGCCGATATCGCCATTGCGCTCGCGCGCCGCGCACAACACGCGCCGCAGACACGCAACATCACGGAAGCCAAGATTCATCCCCTGCCCCGCCAGCGGATGCACGAGGTGCGCGGCATCGCCGGCGAGTACGCATCGGCCGGACACATAGTGTTCCGCGAGTCTCATCCGCAACGGAAACGCGGTGCGTGCGGTGGTCGCGGTAATCGCTCCGAGGTGGAAGTCGAAAGCACAGCCCAGTTCGCTGCGGAACGCATCGTCATCGAGCGCGAGAACGCGCGTCGCTTCCGCGTCAGGCAGCGACCAGACAATCGAGCAGCGTCCGTCGGCAAGTGGCAGGAACGCTAGTGGGCCGCCGGGCTGGAAACGCTGCCATGCGGTGCCTTCGTGCGGGCGTTCGGTTGCGACATGCGCGACGACGGCGCGCTGTCCATAGTCGCGGCCTTCGAAGGCAATGCCGAGCTTTGAGCGAATCGAAGACTCAGCGCCTTCGGCTGCGATCAGCACTTTTGCGCGCAGACGCGTGCCATCGCCCACGGTCACAACAACTGCATCGGCACCATTCTCGATCTCGCTGACTTGAGCGGGACAACAGATGCGCAGCATTGTGGGAGCGGCTTCAGCCGCGAAGCTCGCCTTTCGAACGACGCAAGCAGCAGATGCATCGCGGCTGAAGCAGCTCCCACTAGAAGATCCGTCGTCTTGCAGCGCCTGCCACAGCGCGTGCTGGATCAGCTTGTTTTCGACGATCCAGCCCAGCGCCGCTTCGCCGCGATCGGCTGCATCGAAGGTCAGCGCGCCGGGCGCGAGTGCATCCCAGACGTGCATGCGACGGTAAGGGCCGCTGCGCGCGGCAAGAATGGACGGCCAAACGCCGAGGCTGTCGAGCAGGTCGCGTGCATCAGGCGCGAGCGCTACGACGCGCAAGTCGACATCGTCGTCGGCACGCCAGGGTTTGGGTTCGTGCGCTTCGACAAGCGCAACATCGAAGCCGTCGCGCGCAAGCGCAAGCGCGATGGCGCCGCCGACCGCTCCGGCACCCACGACGATTGCATCGAATTCGCCGCGACGATTCACCGCAGCAGACTCAAGGTCGGCACATCGCCGCGATAGCCCATGCCGCGCAGCGCGAAACGACGCTTGAGCGGCTCGATGCGGTCGAGCGCGTGGAAACCCAGCGAACGCAGCACGCGCATCGGCAGCGCGTCATTGCCCATCGAGCGCACGAGGTCGTCACTAAACGATGTGGTTGCGTCACGATCCTGCTTGCGCCGCTCGACATGGCGCGCGAGCAAGGTGGCATCTCCCGGATCCGCATTTGACAGCTGCGCCTCGCGCAGCAATTCGGCCAGGGTGAGCGCGTCGCGCAAGCCGAGATTGAATCCTTGCGCACCAATCGGGTGCACGGTTTGTGCGGCGTTGCCGACGAGCACGGTGCGTTGCGCCGTCGTGCGCGCGGCGAGCACGCGCGCGAGCGGATACGGTTTGCGCTTGCCCGGATGGGTCAGGCGACCGGCACGATAGCCGAACTGTTCGTGCACGAACGCGATGAAGGCGTCATCGTCGAGGGCAGCGACATCGATTGCAAGCGCGGAAGGTACGCAGAGGACGAGTCCGGCACGCCGCTCGCCCAGCGGCAACAATGCGACCGGACCGGAATCGGTGAAACGCTCATACGCAGTGCCGTCTAGCGACTTCTCCGTCGTCACCGTCGTCACGAACGCAGACTGCTCGTAGTCGTGGCGCTTCGCTTCGATGGCGAACGCGCCGCGGACGAAGGATTCCGTACCATCGGCACCCACCAGCAAGCGCGTGCGCACGTGTCGGGGCGTGTCGCCACTTTGCAATTGGACGTCGACGCGGTCGAGCCCGGCATCGATCGCCACAGCGCGTGCCGGTGCAATGCGCACGAGGTCGCGGCTTTGATCGAGTCGTTGCAACAGCGCATTGCCGAGCTCGCGCGCCGGCAACACTGCACCGAACGTTGGCAAGCCGAGTTCGACGGCATCAAGCCTGACTGCGCCGAAGTCGCCTCGACGGCTGATGTGGATGCGCCGGATCAACGTCGCCGGCGATACTGCATTGAGCACGCCCAGCGCCTCCAGCGCGTTCACGCTCGCTCGTGCGAGTGCAAGGTTGCGCTCGTCGTAGCTCGGTTGCAGGTCGACGCGGGGCGGTGCGGCTTCGGCCAGCGCGACGCGCAGCCCGCTGCCATCCAGCGCGATAGCGAGACTCGCGCCGACCAGGCCACCGCCGATGATGAGCACGTCAAAGTCATCTTCCATGGCGCCATGATACCCGTGCACAACACGCCAGCGGCGCGCGCCACGCGCCGCATGCGCTAAACTGGAAATCCGCTCGACCGGAACCCGACCATGATTCCCCCCAATTCCAGCCTGACCACACCTTGGCGTGTCGGCATCTTCGCCCTCCTCGCGCTGGTGATGGTCGCCACGCGTTCGCATCTGCTGACCGACCATTTCTTCCCGTTGCCGGATGCATCGTGGGCGGTGTTCTTCATCGCCGGCTTCTACCTGCGCGGTTCCTTCCGCTGGGCGTTTCCAGCGCTGATGGGGCTTGCGGTCGCGATCGACTATGTCGTGATCAGCAGGCAGGGCCTGGGTTTCTGGGAGCACTACTGCGTTTCGCCGGCCTACTGGTTTCTCGTTCCCAGCTACGCTGCGCTCTGGTTCGGCGGCTCCTGGCTGCGTTCGCGCCATACGGGATTGCATGTGCGTGAGCTGGCATTGCTGATTGCCAGCGCGATCGTGGTAACGAGCGTGTGCTATTTGATCTCGAATGGCAGTTTCTACTGGCTGAGCCAAAGCTGGATCACGGCGAACCCGAGCGCGCCGGTGCGCAGCTTCGGTGGCTGGATCGAGAATCTCGGCGATTGGTATCTGCCGTTTGTGCGCGCGACGCTGATCTATATCGGCGTAGCGGCGGGATTGCACGTTGCGACGATGGCCGCGCTCAAGGCACTCGCTGGCGGTGCGAAGTCTGCGCAGTCGAGCAAGCGCTGAGCCGCGACCCTATCGCAACCAACACCATCCCCACCCAACCCTCCCCTTGAAGGGGCGGGCTTTAGAGCTCAGGGAACGTCTTGGGTAACCGTCTCTCGAAAATCTATACACGCACTGGCGACGACGGCACTACGGGCCTCGGCGATGGCACGCGCGTCGCGAAGGATTCGGCGCGGGTTTCTGCGTATGGAACTGTCGACGAATTAAACAGCGCAATCGGGGTCGTGCTGGCGTGCGAGATCTCGGCGCCGATGCGTGAAGTGCTGACCCAGATCCAGCACGAGCTGTTCGACCTCGGTGGCGAGTTGTGCATCCCTGGAATGGCGATGGTGCATGACGCGGATATCGATCGTCTGGAGCAGGTGCTCGACACGTTCAACGAGGACTTGCCGCAACTGAAGGAATTCATCCTGCCCGGCGGCGGTATGGCTGCGGCGCACTGCCACATGGCGCGCACGATCTGCCGTCGCGCCGAGCGCGAAACGGTCACGCTTGCGCGCCAGGACGATACGGTACGGCCGCAGACGACGCACTATCTCAACCGGTTGTCCGACTTGCTGTTCGTGCTGTGCCGCGTCCTTGCACGCGCATCGGGGCATGGCGAAATGCTCTGGCAGCATGAGCGGCGCAAGAAGACCTGAGTCGCGCATGAAGGCGACTTCTTCCGCCGCATCGCTGCAGCCGTCCGGTGTGAGTCTTTTCCGGGCGCAGGCCTTCGTCTTCGTCACCGAGCACGGCATCGTGCTGGAAGCGTCGCGATGCGGCGCGATCGCCGCGCTCGGCCTGCCGACTGAAATCGCAGGCACAGCATGAGCATCGCGCTGTACACACATGCACGTTGCCTGGAACACGATCCAGGTCCCGGCCACCCCGAATCGCCGGCGCGCCTGGCCGCGGTGCTCGCGGCGCTCGACGATCCGCGTTATGCGCTGCTTGAACGCATCGAAGCGCCGCGCGCGACTCGCGCGCAACTCGCGCGCGTTCATCGCGCCGAACTGATCGACGAAATCCTGAGCAGCGTGCCCGACGCGGGCTGGTTCCGGCTCGACGCCGACACGGTGATGTCGCCGGCGTCAGCCGAAGCGGCGCTGCGGGCCGCTGGCGCCGTCTGTGCCGCGGTCGATACCGCGATGTCGAACACACGTCCGCGCGCGTTCTGCGCCGTGCGTCCACCCGGTCACCATGCAACGCCATCCACCGCGATGGGCTTCTGCCTGTTCAACAGTATCGCCGTCGGCGCCGCACATGCGATCGCGCAACACGGTCTGGCGCGTGTCGCGATCATCGACTTCGACGTGCACCACGGCAACGGCACGCAGGATATTTTCTGGAACGATGCGCGCGTGTTGTATGCCTCTTCGCATCAGTGGCCCCTGTATCCGGGCACCGGCGCACGCGGCGAAACCGGTGCCGGCAATATCGTCAACGCGCCGCTTGCAGCGGGTGCCGGCTCGAAGGAATTCCGCCATGCCTACGAGAGCATCGTATTGCCCGCGCTCGACGCGTTCGCACCACAACTGGTGATGATCTCGGCCGGCTTCGACGCGCATCGGCTTGACCCGCTGGCGAGTTTGAACCTCGACGCCGACGACTACGGCTGGGTCACCCGCCGTCTGGTTGAGCTCGCGAACCGGCATGCTCGGGGCCGCATCGTTTCAAGCCTTGAAGGCGGCTACAGCCTGACCGCACTGCGCGAATCGACGGCGGCACATGTCGATGCGCTGCTGGGTTGAGTCTTGCAGGCTCGAAGCGCGCGCATAAACGTACGCGCTAGAATCGGCAACCTCGCAAGTCGGATGGATATCTCGTGCGTTCCGCGCCGCTCTATCGCATCGATCACTATTCGATTGATCTCGCCGCGCGCGCGATTCGTCATGGCGACGCGATCGTCGATGTCGAGGCCAAGGTCTTCGATCTCGTTGCGTTGCTTATCGAACATCGCGACCGGGCGCTGTCCAAGCGCGAAATCAACCATGCATTGTGGGGACAACGCCCGGTCACGGATGCCGCTCTGTCGCAGCTCCTGAGCAAAGCGCGGCGCGCGCTCGGCGACGATGGCGAACTGCAGCGAGTGATTCGCACCGTGCATGGTCGCGGCCTGCAATGGATTGCCGACGTACGCGTCGATATTGAAATGCCCGCCACAGACGCCATCGCTGAAACTGTGCCGACCAAACGCTCGGCGCGGCCATGGTGGCTCGCCGCACTCGCCGCCTCGCTCGCGATCGCGGCTGCCCTGCTGGTGCCGCACGTGCCGCCGAGCGCCGGCGATGGTCCGGCACTGCCGCGCGTCGCGATCCTGCCGATCACCAACCAGACCGGCGATGCCGATCTGGCGTGGACACGGAACGGGCTGATGGGCTTGATTGCGAGCCTGTTGCAGGAACATGGGCGCGTCGAGGTGATCGGGTCGCAGGTCGTGCAGGCGCAGGCAGGCGCGCGTGAAATGTTCGACGCGCCGACGTTGGCGACACTGGGCAAATCGCTCGGCGCCACGCATTTTGTCAGCGGCCAACTGAGGCGGGTCGGCTCGCTCTACGAACTGGATCTGCATCTGAGCGTCAATGGCAACGAGACGCACCACGATGTGCTGCGCGGAACGGCGCCGACGCAACTCGCGGTGGATTCGGTTGCGCGACTGCAGCGCTGGCTCGGCATCACGGCGCCCGTTGCGGTGAGCGATGACACCGGCATCCGCAGTCCATTCCTCATTGAAGCCTACGCGCGCGGTCTGGATGCCTCGATTCACGGCGATGCGATCAACGCGAAGAAGTACTTCCAGATCTGCCTCGACCAGGACCCGAGCCTGCTGTGGCCGCGCCTGCGCCTGGCGATCGCTCAAGGCGCCACCAATGAAGCGGACGCGAGCATCGAGAACGCGACGCGCGTTGCGGCCACGGCGCGCGAACGCGGCGAGAACAATCTGCTGGTGCCGGCATTGCGTCAATTGAGCGCATCGGAGTACTTCAAGGGCAATGGCGACGCCGCCGCCGCGTATCTGGATGAAGCCCTGCAGCACCTGCCCGACGACAGCCAGCCCTTGACCCTGGCCGGCGTGCATTCGACCTATGGCGCGGTCGAAATCAAGCGTGGTCACCTCGCGCAAGCACGCCAGCACCTGGAACGGGCCCTGCCGCTGACGCGCAGCATCGGCAATCGGCGCAACGAGGCCAGCGTGCTCGCGAATCTCGCTATTGTCGATGGCGAGCAAGGCCGTTTCGACGACCGTCTGACGCGCTTTCACGAAGCGATTGATGCTGCACGAGAAAGCGGTTCGATTGACATTGAATTGCGCACCCTCGGCGGCCTCGCCGCTGCCGAGTACGACGCCGGCCACGCGTTGAGCGCGGTACCGATGCTGAAGCGGGCGCTGGCATTGGCGCAGGCGCAGTCGGATCTGCAGACACGCGTGCACGTCGGCACCAATCTCGCACGCATCATCGCGACCTTCGGTCGCTACGACGATGCCGACGCGCTGGTGAAACAGGCGCTGGCCATTGGTCAAGCCCAGGGGAATGCCAACTGGCAGGCAAAGGCTCACTGGTCGCGCGGCAATGTCGCCGAGCAGCGCGCGACCTGGAGGGAGGCGAGCTCGGCACTGGATGAAGCGCATCGCTTGTTCGCCCGCGCGAAATCCGACCTTGACGATGCCGCGGTGCTCGACGATGCCGCCCGCGTCGCCGCGCGCAGTGGCGACGGCGCCACCGCAGAGCGCGTATCCGCAGCATTGGCGCAGCGGATCGGAGCCAATCCCGGCAATACCGCAATGGCCGCCTGGCAACCGCTGGTTGCAGCGCAGGTGCAATATGCCCAGGGCCATCGCGCCGAGGCGACGGCGACGCTCCAGCACTTGGTCGAGGCCAACATCGGCCACGCGGACTGGCCACCGCGCTACGAAGCCTTGTTGCAGCTGGCGCGTTGGCGACTCGAGCAGAACGACGCGACGGGTGCGCTTGCGCTCGCCGGCGCCCTCGATCCGTGGCTGGCGCAGCAGCCGAACGTGATCGAATGGCATGTTGCGGCATTGCGCGCATACGGCGACAGCGACGCGGCAGCGCGCGAGCAGGAGCGGCTGGATGCGCTCAAGGCGTCGCCGGATCTGTTCGTCGACGCGGCGATGCTGGCGCCGCCAGAGCCAATCACCGAAACGGGACAGCCCGCCCGATAGAACCACCTGCATCGATGCGTCCAGGGTATCGGCAACGCCAGATCAGCATTCGTCCTGAACGCCTCACGAATCCGTCAAGACCGCAACGCGCGCGAATGCTGCAATCGGCACTGGTCACAACGAGGAGTTCGGCTATGTCCATCAGGAACGATGAGAATCAATTCCGCGGCGCGTGGGTTGCCTCACGATACGCGCCAACCGCGCTGGTGCTCGCGATCCTGGCGTTCGCCAGCGGAACGGCCGCTGCATTGGCGCCCGGCGCCGACGGCGCGCAGATCATCATCCCGATCAGCGGCATTGCCGATGTCGCGCAGGCGGTTGCGACCGATCCAAACGGCAACTTCGTGCTCGCAGGCTCCGCCGGCGGCAACTATTCCGTCCTCGCGCGCCTGGTACCCAGTGGCGCGTTTGACGGCACTTTCGGCATCAACGGCATCGCCACGCACGACCTCAGCGCGAGTCTCGGCGACGCCCTGCGCGCGCTCGTGCGCATGGACGATGGCCGCTATGTCGGCTGCGGCATCTTCGCCAGCGCAGGCACCGCGAACGACTTCGTTGCCGCGCGCTTCAACGCGAACGGCTCACTGGACACGAGCTTCGACGGCGTCGGCTATGCCGTCACGCCGTTCGGGCCGTCCGGACCCGGCGAGCAATGCAACGCGGTCGCGGTGCAGGCGGACGGCATGATCGTGTCGGCTGGCTTCACCTACGAAACCGGCGCCTCGCACGTGGCGCTGACGCGACATACCGCCAGCGGCCAACTCGATCCGCTGTTCGGAAGCGGCGGCAAACTCGTCATCAACGCGTCCGGCTCCGCCAATGGCGCCTCCGAAGCGAGGGCCTTGCTGGTGCAGCCCGATGGCAAACTGCTGATCGCCGGACACGCCTTTTCCGCCGGTGGCAACGACGATTTCCTGCTCATGCGACTAAATGCCGACGGCACGCCGGACAGCGCTTTCGGTAGCGCCGGAATCGCGCGCACACCGATCGGCGCGAGCGAAGACATCGCCAATGCGATGGTGCGCCAGCCTGATGGCCGCATTGTCCTGGCCGGCTCGGTGTATGCCGCCGGCGGTCAACGCGACTTCGCGCTGGCGCGCTACACCACCGTCGGCGTACTCGATCCGAGCTTTGGCAATGGCGGTTTGGTAACGACACCCATTGGTCCCAGCGACGACTACGCCTATGCGCTCGCGCTCATGCCGTGGGGACGCCTGGTTGCCGCGGGTTCCGCGCGGGTGACGGCCGGACAATCCGACACCGCGCTCGCGGTCGCCGCCTACAACGCGGATGGCAGTCTCGACCACTATTTCGGCGATGCCGGCAAGCGAATGATCAGCCTGTCGACGTCCAAGGAAAGCGCCTACGGTCTCGCCAGCGACATCGGCGGCGCGCGCTTCTGGGCCATTGGCACCGCCTCGCCAGACGCGAGCCAGGATTTTCTCGCCATCGAATTCGGCTTGCCGGACACGCTGTTCCGCTACGGGCACGAAACACTTTGATCAAAGGCATTGCATTGAACCGCATGCGCGGAAGTCGCGATCCGCGCTGATCACGACAAGAGACCGCATATGTTCACTTGTAACCTGCGCGGGGGGCACAGCCATGTTGCGCGAGTCGCAGGAACAACCTGAACAACCCCGATGACGCAGGCTGGGTCATACACGTTGCGCCCGGATTTCGTCGGCCGCACAATAGCCCCAGCGGCATTCGGCTCATGCCCGCCGCTGGGTGATGGAGCAAGCGTCATGCGCGGTCTATGTAATTTCGGACTCAATCGGGCGATCACCCTTGATCGGTCCGCGGCATGCCCGCGTTCTACCGGTCGACGGTACCAAGGTCGCCTGATCGCAGGCAGCCTCGCAATCGCCTGCGTAATGGCCGCATTGACTTCGGGAGAAACCCGCGCGCAAAGCTGTCCAGCGCCGTTGCCGTGGCCGACGGACGCCACCTCGCTTGTGGGCAATACCTGCTTCGGCTCGCAGATTGCCGAGACCCTTTGCGGCGGCCAGGTCGCCAATCCCGGCCTCAATGTCATCTACCGAATTTATATCAGCGGCAAAGCCTCGGAAATCAATTCCATGGGCTTCGTTTTGAATCCAGTCATGTACCTGTCCGACGAGGCCCACAGTTGCGACTCGAACCCTTGTCTGAGATCGGGCAGCTGGATCAGCTTGGCCGGCCTCTCGCCGGGTTACTACCAACTGATTGTCGCGCATGATGACTTCGATGCCGGCGGCACCTGCGGCCAGTTTACTCTGAGTGCGGACGCCCCCCTGTCCGACACCGACCTCTATTTCGAGAACGGGTTCGACTGAGCACGCGTTACGCAACCGCGGTTCGGCAAAGACTTGATCCGGCACAACCGAAGTTATCCTAACTCGATCAAGCGGTAGCGTCTCTTGTGACAGGCCAGCGCGAGCTTGCCTGCCGAGTCGAGTTGCGCAGGCGATACCTTTCAGCGCGCCCGGTGACGATCCCAATATGTCGCGCGCGTTGCCCCGCGCGAGCGCTTGCGGCAAGCTAGTGTGCTTCGCGTCCCCAGAGAAGCCGCCCAACCGTGCGCTCGATCCCCCCTTCCCTGCCCGGGCGACGCCTGCTGGCGCTTGCCATCGCGAACATCCTGCTGCTCAGCACGCTGACGCCAGCCGCCCACGCGGCCGACGACGATGCGCCAGCCTGCGCCGCCGGCGTCCTGAAATGCCCAAAGAGGCCGCTCAGCTTTGACATGTGCGGCAAGAACGACCTGTTCGATTTCTACGTGCCCGGCCTGCCGACCGAGGGCGATCGCAGCAAGGCGCCGCGCGACGCAAGCGCAGCGAAGGTGACGAGTCCGGACAAGATCCACTACGCGCTCGAAGGCGAGGCGCAAATCAAGCAGCTCGATCTGTTCCTGCATGCGGACAAGATCACTTACGACAGCGAGACCACCGACTACAGCACCGAAGGCCACGTGACCTATCAGGATCGCAGCCTGCTGCTTTCGGCGGACCGCGCGAAGGGCAACGCCGATCTTGACCAGTGCACGCTCGATCACGTTCGTTACCAGCTGCTCGGCGCGCGCGGCAACGGTATTGCCACCGTCGCGGTGATGGACGACCCCGACCACGCACAATTCAAGGATGCAACCTACTCGACCTGCGACGTCGGCAACCAGCAATGGGCGTTCAGCGCTCGCGACATGGACATCGATCGCGCCGAAGGCCTTGTGCGCGCGCACAACGTGACGTTCCGTATCCATGACGTGCCGGTATTCTGGCTGCCCTACGCGCGCTTTGCGCTCGACGACCGGCGCGAAAGCGGCTTCCTGTTCCCGAGTGTCGGCTACAGCGATCGGCGCGGTTTCGACTTCACTCTGCCGTACTATCTGAACCTCGCACCGAACTACGATGCGACGATTCTGCCGCGCCTGATGACCGATCGCGGCGTCATGCTCGGCGGTGAGTTCCGCTACCTCACCGACCGCAGCAAGGGCACCTTCACTGCCGAAGTGATGCCGCACGACGACAAGGTCGGCGACGAGAATCGCGACTACGCAACCTCGCTGCCGGACAGCCGCTGGCTGTACCGGTTGCAGGACACAACCGGCTTCAATGCAAACTGGTTTGCCGTCGTCGACGTGAATCGCGTTTCGGACGATCGCTACTTCGAGGATTTCGGTCGTGGCCTGTACAGCTCGGCGGTCAGCTTCCTGCCGTCGAGCGCCTACCTCAACGGCCGCGGCGACTGGTGGAACGCAAGTTTTGGTGGCGACGCCTACCAGATCACCGATCCGACCTTAAGCGATCAGTTCGAGCCGTATCGTCGACTGCCGCGCGCGACCTTCAATGCGGATCATGCGTTGATCGGCGACTTCAGCGCCGGCGTCAATTCTGAATTTGTTGCCTTCTCGAAGGACCACTCGCTCGAAGGCCAACGCCTCGACCTGTTCCCGTACATCGCCTACCCGATCGAAACGGCCTCGTATTTCCTGCGTCCGCAATTGGGCTACCGCTTCACGAGCTACAGCCTCGACCACCTCGACCTTGCGCAGAATCCGCTGCTGACGACACGCCATCCGGATCGTGGCGTACCGGTGTTCAGCCTGGACTCGGGTCTTGTGTTCGAGCGCGACATGCATTTCGGCGACGAGGCATGGACGCAGACGCTGGAACCGCGTGCGTACTATCTGCGCGTGCCCCATCGCGACCAGAGCGACCTGCCCGTCTTCGACACCCAGGAAATTCCGTTCAGCTTCGGCGAGCTGTTCCGCAGCAACCGTTTCGTCGGCGCGGATCGGCAGATGGATGCGAACAACCTTTCGCTCGCCGTGACCACGCGCTTCCTCGACGACGCCAGTGGCAGCGAACGGGTGTCCGCGAGCATCGGCGAGATCCGCTATTTCGACGACCAGCGCGTGCAATTGCCGGGTTTGCCGCCGACGGACTTCGGCGGTTCGGCGTATGCCGGCGAGATCGACCTGCACCTGAACGATCGTTGGCGCGCGGTGCTCGATCAGCAATGGAATCCGAGCACCCACCAGACGGATCTTTCCACGTTCACCCTGCAGAACCGCTTTGGCGACAACGGAATCGTCAACGCGTCGTATCGCTATCGCCGCGATTTCCTTGAGCAGGTAGACCTCTCCGTCGCGCTGCCGATCACCCCAGGCTGGCGCGTGATCGCACGCGAAAACTATGCGTTGAACAATCCGCTGGCCTTGGCGACCGATCCGCATGGCAAGGACGGCCGCACGCTGGAGAGCTTCATCGGCATCGAGCACGACACCTGCTGCATCGCCTGGCGCGTGATTGCGCGGCGCTGGATCCACAACATCGAAGGCGATTCGGATAACGCGATCTACTTCGAGCTGGAATTCAAGGGCGTCGGCTCGATCGGGCAGAAGACGGACACGTTCCTGCGCCGTGGTATTCTTGGCTATCAATGAGTTGACAAGAAGGGGGCGGAGGCAATTTCCTGATCGGCACACCGAGACCAGGTGCTCGATCGATGGGAAATTGCCTCTACCCCCTTTTTTGTCCCTTTTTTGCTGAACCGATCCGCAAACTGCTGGTCTCAAGGTGCCTCGCGCACCGGAAAATTCGGAAACCCCCAATGAAGTCATTCCTCGTTGCCCTGACACTGGCCCTGCTCGTTCCGACGGCAGCGCCCGCGCAGACTGTTACCCCGCTGCCGCTGGACCGCATCGTCGCGGTCGTCGACGGGGACGTGGTGCTGCAGAGCGAACTGGATCGCGACATCAGCCGCGTGACTACGCAGTTCGCGAAAAATCCGCAGCAATTGCCACCGCGCGATGTGCTCGAACGCCAGCTGCTCGATCGCCTGGTGCTGCAGAAGCTGCAGGTGGCGCGCGCCGACTCGACCGGCGTCAAGGTCGCCGATGCGGAAGTGGATCAGGCGCTCGCGCAGATCGCCAAGCAGAACAACATGGAAATCGGCCAGCTGCGCGGCGCCATCACTCAGCAGGGTCAGGACTTCGAGCAGTTTCGCAAGGGTGTACGCGAGCAGTTGATCGTGCAGCGCCTGCGCCAGCGCGTGGCGCAGAGTCGCGTCCACGTCAGCGATGCCGAGATCGACAGCATGATCAAGAACGGCGGCCTCAACCACGGCCAGATTCACCTGGGTTACATTGTGATCAACGTGCCGGACGGAGCGACCCCGGAGCAGATCGACGTTGCGCACGCCAAAGCCGACGAGGCGAAAAAGAAGATCGATGAGGGCATGGATTTCGCTGCTGCAGCGATCCGCTACTCGAATGCGGAAAATGCCCTGCAGGGTGGCGACCTCGGCTGGCGTGGCCGCGACGAACTGCCGCCGGCGATGATCGACGTTGCCGACAAGCTCGCAGAAGGCGCGGTTTCAGCACCGATTCGCGGTCCGAACGGCTTCCACATCGTCAAGCTGATCGGCAAGCGCGACAGTGCCGGCGGCGAGCAGATGGTCACCGAAACCCATGCGCGCCACATCCTGGTCAAGATCACCGAATTGACGTCCAGCGAGCAGGCGCAGAAGAAGGTCGCCGCGGCGCGTCAGCGCATTCTTGCCGGAGAAGATTTCGAGAAGGCAGCAAAGGACACCTCCGAGGACGACGCGACGGCGCGACTCGGCGGCGACCTCGGCTGGTTCTCCGGCGACGCCTATGGCGAACGCGTCGCCGAGACCTTGAAAGACATGAAAAAGGGCGAGATTTCGCAACCGTTCCAGACCGAAGCGGGCTGGCACCTTGTGCAGCTCGTCGACACGCGCAGCACCGACAAGTCCGGCGAACTGCAGCGCGATCAGGCCAAGAACGCGCTGTTCCAGCGCAAGGCCGAAGACGAGTACCAGGCCTTCCTGCGCCAGATCCGCAGCGAAGCCTATGTCGACATTCGGCTGCCTGGAGCGAACGCGGGCAATGCAGCTGCGGCACCGAGCGCGCCGTAAGCGATATCCCTCGCCACGCGTTCGCCGTCATTCCTGCCCGCCGCCACAGGCGCCCCGCGGGAATGACGCAGACGCACCAGCGATCTGGCAAGCCGGCGCCTGCGCATGCGAAATGAAGAGCCCAAACCCGGCACTCCGATTCCGCGCCTCGCGCTGACCGCGGGAGAGCCCGCGGGCATCGGGCCCGAGTTGATTGCCAAGCTTGCCGCGAGCGATATCGTGGCCGATCTGATCGCGATCGCGGATCCGGCGTTGCTCGCTGGCGCGGCACACGCTGCCGGCATTGAGTTGCACATCAGCAGCTACGATCCGGGCGTGATCGTCAGTGCGCGTGCGCCCGGCAGCCTGCGCGTAGCCGCGATGTCGCTGTGCGTACCCTCCATACCGGGCACGCTGGATCCACGCAACGCGCCGTACGTACTCGCAACGCTTGCACGCGCAGCGGATGGTGCCAGCAGTGGCGAATTCGACGCAATCGTGACCGCACCGGTGCACAAGGGCGTGATCAACGACGCCGGCATCCCGTTTACCGGCCACACCGAATTCTTCGCGCAGCGCGCAGGGCGCGACGTCGTCATGATGCTCAGCGCGCCCGGCGCCGGCCGCGCTGGTGGCGACCTGCGCGTTGCGCTCGCGACCACGCACTTGCCACTCGCAAAGGTACCCGCTGCGATTACGCGCGCCGGCCTCGTGCGGTGTCTGCGCATCCTGTGCGACGATTTGATCGCACACTTTGGCATTGCCGCACCGCGCGTCGCCGTGCTCGGCCTCAATCCGCATGCGGGCGAAGGCGGCCACCTCGGGCGCGAGGAAATCGACGAGATCGCACCTGCGATCGGACAGCTGCGTGCCGCCGGCTTTGATGTGCAAGGCCCCATCCCGGCTGATACCGCTTTCGTCCCTGCGCAACTGCAGTGCTACGACGCCGTGCTCGCGATGTATCACGACCAGGGCCTGCCGGTGCTCAAGCACGCCGGCTTCGGTCACGCCGTCAACATCACACTGGGCCTGCCGTATATCCGCACCTCGGTCGACCACGGAACCGCGCTTGATCGCGCGGGCGGCGATCGCGCGGATGCGGGCAGCATGTTCGCGGCGACTCGGCTCGCGATTGATCTGGCTCGCTGATCTGCAACAGCGATGCCTTAAAGCCCTCCTCTTCAAGGGGAGTCCTAAAGCACCGCTGAGCTGAAGCATCGCTACCTGTGCGAGCAACTGTCTGTGGAAGCGGCTTCAGCCGCGATGCTCTTGATCGAAAAGCGTCGCGGCTGAAGCCGCTCCCACAAAAGATGGCTCGCCGCTCGCGATCGGATGTTCCCTGCGCGAAGCCGGAGCATCGGATTGAAATGCCGCCGTGTACAGAAATGTCGGGGTCGCTGC